>CAUZFJ010000009.1:0-14089 GCA_963579105.1 Candidatus Thalassarchaeaceae archaeon | reverse complement strand
TCTATTTCTGACTGAGATATTTCTTCCCAGCCATCTATCTCCGCTGCCGCATTTGCAGAGTATTCGCCGGCTCGCTTGCCAAAGGTGATTAAATCAGAAAGTGAATTTCCGCCGAGTCTGTTGGCACCATGCAACCCAGTGGCTGCTTCGCCAGCAGCATACAAACATTGAATTGTTGTTTCCTGAGTTTTTGGGTCAACTTTGACCCCACCCATCACATAATGTGCGGTAGGACCGACCTCCATTTGTTCAGTTGTGATGTCAACCCCTGCCAGTTCTTTGAACTGATGGTACATGCCTGGCAACTTTTTCCTAACCTCCTCTTCATCTCTCCAAGAGATGTCAAGATAAGCACCACCGTGTTCACTAGCACGTCCTGCTTTAATCTCAGAATTAATAGCCTTAGCAACAACATCTCTTGTAAGAAGTTCCGGAGGTCTTCGCTTTGTGGCCAACTTGCCATCAATCACCTCTTGCACCCATTCAAGGGACTCTGATTCAGTATCAGCAAATTCAGGCTTATACATTTCAGGCACATAGTTGAACATGAAGCGCTCACCTTCAGAGTTAGTCAACATTCCACCTTCACCACGTACTCCTTCGGTCACCAAGATTCCTTTCACCGATGGCGGCCAAATCATTCCAGTGGGATGGAATTGAACAAATTCCATGTCACCCATTTCCGCTCCAGCCCAGTAAGCCAGTGCGTGACCCTCCCCCGTGTACTCCCATGAGCCTGAGCAAACTTCCCAGCAACGAGTAATTCCACCTGTAGCAAGAACCATTGTTTTGGATTTGAAAACGTGCAGAGTCCCATCAGCGCGGTTGTAAGCAAAACAGCCCGTTGCCTTGGCATCTTTTGTGAAAATTTTTCTAACTGTGTATTCCATGAATACGTCCATCCCGCTGTGAACCCCCCTCTCTTGTAGAGTTCGAATCATCTCTAGACCAGTCGCATCCCCAATGTGGGCGAGTCGAGGATAGGTGTGTCCACCGAAGTTCCTTTGATTGGTTAACCCGGCTGGTGTACGGTCGAAAATTGCACCCCACTGCTCAAGTTCCCGAATTCTGTCGGGAGATTCTTTCGCATGAATCTCAGCCATTCGCCAATCATTGAGGTATTTACCCCCCTTCATGGTGTCACGGAAATGTGTTTGCCAATTGTCACGTGGGTCAGCATTTCCTAATGCTGCTGCAGCCCCACCTTCTGCCATTACGGTGTGGGCTTTTCCAAGCATAGACTTGCAGATGATTGCCACAGTTGCACCTTTGCGTGTTGCTTCAATCGCAGCCCTTAGGCCAGCACCACCGGCACCAATAATGACTACGTCATATTCGTGGGTGGTAATATCATTCATCACAAGCCACCCCACAATACGACATCAGTCCACCAACCCATTGTGCAGGCGTAGACATAAAAGTCTGCAAACATCACCCAAAATAATGAGTATAAAGCCCATTCTTTGTGATGTCCATTTAGGTAGGTACTGAAACTCCATAACTTGTATTTGAGACGAGCCAGGCCCGAAGATGTCCAATCGTTAGAACCTCCACCAACTAGGTGGCGGAAAGCATGGCACCCAAGCGCGTAACCAGTCAGTAGTATAACGTTTAGAGCGAGAACCAATGTGCCGACGGAAACACCCCAAGAGCCACCTTTAAAGTGAGTCGAAAGTAATACGTCGTATGATAAAATCGGCAGGTAGGCAAGAGCGGCGTACAAGAAATATCGATGTAAGTTTTGCACAAGAAGAAGTTTTGTTTCACCCTTGTAATCATCCCATGGTTTACTCACCGCACAAGCAGTTGGTTGTTGTAAAAAGGCCCGATAGTATGCTTTGCGATAATAGTAGCAGGTTCCTCTAAATCCTGCTGGGAAAATTAGAATGAACATTGCTGGAGACATCCACCACAGAAACTCAGGTACCGGTCCTCCAAGACCACCCTCCCCGGGTATGATGAGTGGGCTGAAAAGTGGCGAGAGAACGTGGCTTCCCTCCGACTCAATTGCCATCGTCTGGCAGGTGACTGCGGCCCCATCAACGAGAATCGACGGGTCGCAAGCGGATGCGCCGAATCCCGAAAATATCCAGAAGTCGGCCTCCATGAAGCCGCGCCAAGTGGCGTAGACGACCATCAGGCCTAGGTAGATGGCCATTGCAGTGGGTCCTTTCCACCATGCATCTATTCGGTCTGTGGCGCCAAAACCACGCCGCATGGGTAATTTGACTGCCTCGCCCATCAACTCCAAACCCTATTCAAGTTTAGGCGAGCGCCCATATTCTATCAACTTCACTACTAAAACCAGAGTAAGTAAGCACTAGGAAAATTCTGATTTCAATGACTGTGCCGCGCTCTCAATTAAGGATTCTTCAATCCCAGGTACCTCACACAGAGTAAACAAAACTGCTGAATCATCGCCTCTGATACGGGTGTTGTGACTGTCCCGATAAGGATAGAGCGCAATTATTTGTTCATCTATTGACAATACTAGTTCTTGACCTGTGCATGGCTTTGGTTCTTGAAATCCTATACCAAGGAATGGCTCACCTTGTTGGGCCATGCGCATTGTCAATTTTTCATCTCTAAGATAATCTGTTGAGAGTGCACCGATGCTGATGCGGTTTTCAGCAGATATGAGATTGTAGCGGTCAACTATTGGATTGATGCGTGGAAATGGTTTACCAGCAATTATTCGGCGCACCAAAGCTTCTGCGGATGGGCGGCGTTTTGTGGGATCAATTCCGAGGCGCCAATAGAACTGACGATAGGCTGCAATATCAGGTTGAGTTCGCAGTTCCTCTAGAGTTGAGGACTTACGAATTGCTGCCAATCGGGATTCAAGTTCTTCCTGTTCTAGAATTGGCCAGCCGGCACTTGGCTTGTCAATAAGTATGAGGCGGGGGTCAACATCTGGTAAATCGCCTACCCGCTCAATGTGATATCCAATCGCCATCTAGAATGCGCTTACAGCCGTCAGCCTTGAATGTGACCGCTTAGTTCAACTGCCTAATGGACTACGAGCCACTCACCATTTGCATCAAATGCGGATTCATGCCCGGCGCTTTTATTCCCGGCATGAAATGCCCTGAGTGCGGTGATATCATGCTCTGAACAAGCATGTTTATCCAAGTAATGAATGATGTTCAGGACAGCGCGGAGTAATCAACATCTGCTTCTTCAATCTCAACATCTTCAACATCCATTTGTGCCAACTGTAACTTCCCACTCAACTCATCGTTGACTGCGTGCCAGTATGAGTACGCTTCAATAACCCAAATCCCTGATTCACGGGTTCCGTTACCTGAGCCTTTGACACCACCAAATGGAAGGTGGGCTTCTGCACCTGTAGTTGAATTATTGATTCCAGTCATTCCAGCATTTATACCAGTCTTGTAACGGTATGCTTCTAGCCTGTCATTAGTATATATTGAACTTGAAAGACCGTATGGACTTGCATTAGCAAGGTGTAATCCATGCTCAAAATCATCAGCCTTGACGATGGTAACAGCAGGTCCAAAAATCTCCTCATGGAAGCACTCCATATCTTCGGTCACATCAACATAAACATAGGGCCACATGTACACACCTTCTGAGGCATCACCTTGGAAGCCGGCTGGTTTGTTTGTGTTGGTTATTCGCCCTTCACCGAATACACGTGTAGCGCCACTATTTTCACACATCTCGACATCCCTTAGGAAATCCTTAGCGTATTTTTCAGACAACATTGGACCATACAAAACACCTGGGTTTCTCGCCGAATCCCCGATAGTTGTAGATTCTACTTTGGCCATAAACATCTCCATGAAGTCATCGTAAATGTCTTTGTGAATAATCAAATTTCCTAGACTAGTACAGCGTTGACCCGCTGTCCCAAATGCGGACCAGTAGGCTCCTTCAACAGCATTTTCAAGATTTGCTGAGGGCATAACAACTAGTGGGTTTTTACCCCCGAGTTCTAGGCTTGCTGAAACTAGGTTTCGACCGCAAACTTCGCCAATCATTTTTCCTACAGCAGTACTGCCAGTGAATGATATCTTGTTGACCAATCCTTCATCAACTGCATCAACCAAATCCTGACCTGCACCACTTCCTTTGCCATGGATTAAGTTGATTACTCCATCGGGTAGCCCAGCCTCGTGCATTATTCTAGCTAATGCGAATGACAACAGAGGTGCATCTTGTGGTGATTTCCAAACACAAGTGTTCCCACACATGATTGCAGGAATCATCTTCCAAAATGGAACCGCGGCTGGGAAGTTGCACGCGTTGATGATGCCGCACACCCCAAGTGGGCGGCGATAAGTGAACAATTCTTTATCAGGTAATTCTGAATGTACCGTCTGTCCATAAAGGCGGCGGCCTTCAGATTGAAAGAAAAGACAAGTGTCAATTGCTTCTTGAACTGAGCCAGCCGATTCTTTCAGAGTTTTACCTATTTCACGAGTTTCAAGTGCTGTGATTGCATCTTTGTGTTCCATCAATAGGCGACCCATATTGCCAATGATTTGGCCACGGGTAGGAGCAGGGGTGGCTGCCCATCCAGGAAAAGCCGCACGAGCTGCTGCAAGTGCATCATGAACATCGGATTTTGTAGATAAGGGGAACTCCCCAAGACAATCAGATTGCCATGCGGGGTTTGTAGATTCAAAGGTGCTCCCATCACTAGATTCTGTCAATTGTCCATTGATGATATTGTATCCTTTTACTTTTGGTAATCCATTCGGATTATCACTCTCGAGGTGCTCAATCCCTACTTCCAACACATGGGTCATGGCCTGTTCGGGGGCGGTCCCGTTCATGAATACTACGCGGGATTCGCTCTTCATTCCAATCCCGGCATTAATTTAGAAAAAAAATGCCTTTTCAGCCTCAGAACCGTGTACTGCGCTACAATAGATAGCCGAAGATTACGCTTAAAGTGGTAGTTACGAAAGTGCATGGTTTTTAGTGAGTCCGCGAATCCGGTGTTCTGTAGTTGGAGTGGTGACAGTGGCAGGAGACGACAAAAAAAACCTGAATTTGAAAGTAGCGAAAGCAATTCCTAGCGATGTTGGTCACGGAAGGGCAAGGGTACCATTTGATAATGATTTGAATCTAAAGCCAGGTGATATCATTGAAATCAAAGGCGACGATACCACCGCTGCAATAGTTTGGCGATGCAGACCCGAAGATGCTAATCTTGGTGTTATTCGGGTTGATGGTATAATTCGGAAGAATGCTGGTTCACAACTCGGCTCTAATGTTTCAATTCGTAAGGTTGAGGCAAAGCCGTGCACAAGACTAACTCTTTCACCTGTGATGGCATCAAAACAAAAAGTCAGATTTGGACCAGGGATTGAAGGCTTCGCCCGAAGAGGGCTCAACAAAAGGCCAGTCGTTGCTGGTGATAGAATCTTCATACCTGGCATGACGTTATTCGCGGAGGCACTGCCATTCGCTATTATGACGACAACACCCAAAGGAATTGTTCAAGTTCTTCCTGAAACTGAGATTGTAATCAAGGATGAGGCCATTGACGAAGAGATATCCGAAGGTAGTACATCAGTGACCTACGAAGATATTGGTGGTCTTGGCGACCAACTACAAAAAGTCAGAGAGATGATTGAGTTACCACTCAAACATCCGATATTATTCCGCACATTAGGGATTGACCCACCAAAGGGGGTTCTGTTACACGGACCACCAGGAACAGGTAAGACGATGATTGCAAAGGCGGTTGCCAACGAAACCAACGCTCACTTCACCTCAATTAATGGACCTGAAATTATTAGCAAATATTACGGTGAATCTGAGAAGCAGTTGCGAGAATTATTTGAAGAGGCTGCAGCACAAGCGCCTGCAATTATCTTCATTGATGAACTAGACAGCATCGCACCAAAGCGAGAAGATGTGACTGGTGAAGTTGAGCGCCGAGTTGTTGCTCAATTGTTGACTCTAATGGATGGAATGCAAGGTAGAGACAATGTTGTTGTAATTGGTGCAACAAATAGACAGGATGCGATTGACCAAGCATTAAGGCGACCAGGTAGATTTGACAGAGAAATTGAAATTGGTGTACCGGACAAAACTGGTCGCCAAGAAATCGTTGACATTCACGTTAGAAGTATGCCAATCGCTGATGACTTTGACATGGAGTGGGTGCTAAACAACACTCACGGATTTGTTGGTGCCGATATTTCAGCGCTCGCGAGGGAAGCAGCAATGAAGGCATTGCGCAGATACTTACCAGAAATTGACCTTGAGGAAGAAGAGGTGCCCCCTGAAGTTCTAGAAAAGATGGAAGTGACGATGAGCGATTTCAAACTCGCTATGAAAGAGGTTGAACCAAGCGCCTTGAGAGAAATTTACATCGAATTACCCGAAGTTAGTTGGGATCAAGTCGGAGGACTAGAAGAAGTGAAAGATCGGCTTAGAGAAAGTATTGACTGGCCTCTTACCAAACCTGAACTTTTCAAACACTTCGGAATTGAAGCCCCTAGAGGAGTACTATTGTTTGGGGCTCCTGGAACAGGCAAGACATTGTTGGCTAGAGCAATTGCCTCAGAAGCCCAAGCCAACTTCATCAGTGTCAAAGGACCTGAGTTGTTCTCAAAGTGGGTTGGAGAATCTGAAAAGGCCATTCGGGAAATATTCAAAAAAGCGGCTCAAGCGGCTCCAAGTATTATTTTCCTTGATGAATTTGAGAGTATAGGGGGTCACCGCTCATCCAGTTCTGATGATGCAGGTGGACAGGTTTCAAATCGAATGGTTGACCAACTCCTAACCAGCATGGATGGAATAGAAGCACTTGATGGTGTTGTGATTGTTGCGGCTACCAACCGCCCAGAAATGATTGATCGAGCACTTCTAAGATCCGGACGATTTGAAAGAGTCCTGCATATACCACCACCAGATGAAAAGAGTTGTAGGGAAATTATCAAAATCCATACAGCAAATATGCCACTAGGGAAATTTGACCCTACAGATTTCGCAAAGAAATTGAATGGCTATACTGGTGCAGACATTGAAGCAGTATGCCGAGAAGCAGCGCTCATCGCAATGCGTGCGGGAAAGAAGACAGTTACCAAGAAACACTTCGAATCTGCAGTAGGTAGAGTTAGAGCAACCGTGACCCCTGACATGCTTGAGTATTATGCTAAGTTAGAAGTTAGTCTGACAAGCGGGATGGAGAGTGTGAAGAGAGGATCAGACACACTTTCCGGAATTGAATCCGTTTAATGTAACTACGAATTGACTCAATGGAATTGCTTGCGCCGCCGTCAAACCATTTAGCAAGGTGAGTCGTGATGAGAGGATTCAAGGTGTAAGGCCGCCGACGGCAAAATGATGACTGCGACCTTCGGGCAGGAACTGATTGGCCTCGCTGTTGTTGATTCACGAGGAGATATCCTCGGAACAGTAGCCGACTTAATGGTTGACTTGAACAGCGGTGCTGTGGGAACTCTAGTAATTGAGTTGCAACCTTCTCTTGATGCGGACAAATTACCCTGGCCTTCGGAGGCTGGTTTGATGCTACTTCCAAGTGAAGAAATTGATAGAGTTGGGCCTCAAATTGTATTAAAGCGCTGATGTCAAAGAGATTCACCTGCGCACAACCGTATTAAGGCAGCCTCAGTCGTCAATCTGTTAGACCTATGGTCTAGCGGGTGTATGTATGGCGGTTTCAGCGAATCAATTGTTTGCTCGCATGAATACTCGGCAGTTTAGAAGGAGTCTTACTCTATTCGCTTTTTACTCAGTTCTAGTTCTTCTTCTAGTGACTCTACTGGGCAGTTTTATCAATCCTGCAAATTCACAACTATCTGCATACGATGAGGATTGGGATGATATCTCAGCATTCAGATATGACCTTAACGAAATGGGCGTAGAAACTCATAGCCTAGTTAGTAGCCCCTTGTTGCTACATGAAATTAAGAACCCCGAAGAAACTGTGTTCGTGATTGCTGGTGTGGAAAAAGATACCATCAGTTTACCTAGATTTACAGGTGATGCTAGTGTGGTCCAATTCAAAGAGAGTGATGGATACACGACAAGTGAAGTTGAGGCTATTGCCTCGTTTGTAGCCCGTGGTGGCACCATCATTGTAATGGATGACTTCGGTTACAGTTCAGGAGTTGCCTCTGCTTTCGGAATTGAATATAGTGGGCATAAATTGTACGATGCTGGAGCATGGACTTTGGACTACAACTACATTTGGATTAATTCAACGGACGGTTACAAGTACAGTTCTAATGTTTCTCAATCAGGGGCACACCCATGCTTTGCCGACGCCGATGGAGATGGATATGTCGACTTGATAGACCCTGACCCTGGACATCCAGGAGTGCCAGGAATGATGACCATCTCTTCAGAAGAGGCTGGTCTGTGCGCTCACCATCTGACTGGTGACGGAAGTGCTCCTTGGGACTTTCACCCGGGCTACAATCTACTCCTCAACTCGCCATCTGCATTTGACCCAGACCATGGAGATGATTCTGAGAAGAATCGCTACGGACTCGGATATTCTAGTACCGATTCCTATCTTGACATCAACGATGACGGTGACTTGACCGTAGGACCTGCTGGAAGCGGATTTGAGGGAGATATGCAAGGGCCGTTCACAATTTATGTCAAATACTGCCTTTCACGCAATTGTGTAGATTCAACATCTGGCAAGGCACACTTTATTTCAGATGGTAGTTTGTTAATCAACACTGTTTACGATTATGAAAACAAGTATGGTAGTCAAGTTACGGATATAGATGCAAACGATAATCGAAAATGGGCACTTGACGCAATAGCTGAAGCACTTCTAATTAATGAGAATGGCACTCTATCTGCCAGCCCAGACGCTCAGGTAATCTTTGATGAAAGTCGCCACCAACAGACATCTTTCATGGGCGATACTTACAATCTAATCTACTATGTCCTCGTCTATTTCACAAGTGATTGGATGGCTATGTTACTTCTCTTCCTCTCCCTTTTTATCGCCTTTGAAGCAGTTATCATTCGCAAGACTGACCCTGAACCTTGGAGACATGTTTTCAGTATTATTTACTACGGATTTGGAGACTCAAGACGATATGGTTACTATAGCCGGGCAAACAAAGTAAAGCAAGTTCTTCTTTCAAGAGTACGCAATCTGAACACATTAACCAGAGATGAGTTTGATGCATTACCTGCACGTGAACTTCAGAAGATGATTAATGACCCCGTTTTAGTGAAGTTCGTCTTCGAAGACCGGAATTACTCACTTGAACAACTCGTTGCAGTAGTAAAACGAGTTAAATTATGGGGGCGCAAGTAAGCGAGGTGATTTCCGATGTGGACTAGAAAGGCAGCCCTGATGATGACATCTGGAATTGCGCTTGTTCTCATCGGAATGATGATGTCAAATTTCCAATTAATGGTAATTGGTATCGCTTTTATCTCATTCTTAGCAATCAATGGTTGGGTTACGGGACATGCTGAATTACATATTGTTCGTACCCTCTCTGCCGATAATTTGTACAAAGGAGATGATCTCTATGTCGAATTAGCAATTACCAACAAATCTCGCCGACGCACTCAACAATTGGAGATTTTTGACAATGTACCTCACGAGATGAAAATGAAAAGCGGCCTCAATTACATGATGGTTAATTTAGGCGCAGGACAAACAACCAGAATCCGATATGTTCTCCGTTGCCCGCTGCGCGGCCACTTTTCACTTGGTGCGGTTTCAATCAGACATCGGAACACATTCAATCTATTTTCAAACGAGATGTTTGTGGACCATCGGTCAGATATCATTGTATTCCCTCAAGTTCGTGATGTTGAGGAAGCAATGGTTCGCAGCAGAACACCAAAGATGTACACCGGCGCAACCACACTGCGAACCCCTGGACCTGGCACAGAGTTCTTCTCTTTGCGCGAGTATGTCCCTGGCGACCCATTCAAGAATATCAATTGGAAGGCGTTTGCCCGAACTGGTGAACTGATGGTGAACGAAAAATGCCGAGATGCGGTAACCGATGTTTTCCTGCTTCTTGATAGCAGAGATGTTTCAAGGATCGGAACTGTGTTGAAAAACCCATTAGAGATGGGCACAGTTGCTGCGGCGTCTCTTTCCGCTTATTTCCTACAGCGCCGAGATTCGATTGCATTGGCAGTTTACGATGATAGACTCTCATACCTACCCGCTGATGGTGGAGACAAACAACATTTCAAGATCCTAAGCAGCCTTGCGGGTGTTGCGCCCAAAGGCAATATGCCCCTACAAGCGGTTACCAATGCATTAGCACCAAGATTCAGTCGGGGCAGTCCGGTTTTCATCATCTCTAGTTTGGAGGGAGATGGAACTGTACCACATGCTGTTCGTGACCTCGCAGGACGAGGACACGAGGTAGTTGTTCTCAGTCCAAGTAGTATTGACTACGAGAGACTGGTAACTAGAATCCCAAGAATGTCTTACGAAGTAATGAAACTTGAGCGTCAGAATAGACTGACCGCGCTAGCAGGTTTTGGCGCTCGTGTTATTGATTGGATGCCAGATGTAGAATTATCACAAGCGCTACTACAGGTCAAAATGTTATGAGGTGAAAAAATGGCAGATGATGTAGAACTACAAAGCGAAGGAAGTCGAACCCTTCACCTTAAGGAATTACGCGTTCAATGGCAAGTTGTTGCTCTGCAAACAATTGCAACCCTCGCTCTGATTTGGCTATTCTTGCAACTTGGTTCTAATTTTGGCTCATGCGAACCTTCACATGTTGATGGTGATGGAAACACAATTTGGTGCCCTGCACTTGACCACACCCTCACGCTTGACTTCTTTGAAGCGATTCTAGCAAGTGAATCAGGTGATTCGGCATATGACCTTCCGCTTGCTGACTTCTTAACTGGACAAGGTAACGATGGACCTGGCCGGTATTACGTCCCCATTCTGCTATGTGGTTTGTTAACTGCTGGCTGGGTATTTCTCAACCTTCAGGCCCCTCAATTACGCCGAAAGGTTGTTCTTGGGGTTTTGATGGGACTTATCCTATTCCTCGCTGGACGACTTCTTATTGGCTGGTTCTTTGGAATGATTAGCAGTTGGGATTTGTATTGGCCAATTGGTTCTCAGGGGTCGGGGAGAAACCATGCTGAGACGCTGGTATATCCTTTAATTCTCTACACACAAGTATTCATTGTTGCACTTTATTTGACCCCTATTTGGACAGGCATGATGGGGATTTGGGGACTTTCTAGAAGGATGATTGGCTGGTCTCTTGGTACCATTTTGATTTATCTTGGAATTCACGCACTGCTTTCGTTTGAGGCAGTTACAGTATACTTTGACCTTGGGTTGAATCCGATAAGTCCACAAATAAGTGAACAGATGGTCCTTGGCGGTATGGTTTCGGAAACGATTTTCCCGTTATTGATGATGGCTATGTTGATGATAATTTTCTCTGAGTCAGGATTTGCAATCATCCGCCATTTGGAGTATGCATTCAGGCTTCCTGAATCTTGCAAGAAAGACCCTGAGTATGTAACCCAATTTGACAATATGTTGAATGGTCATCTTATTCACACGGTTGGTATTTTCAGTTTGGTAATTTTCTGTGCAATGTTAGCTCTGAAATTTGACGACCTAATTCTTAACTTGGTAGGGCTATTCGGTTCCTCACAGTGGAGCGGACAAGTACAAGAATCTCTTGAGTTACAGTTGACTTATGGCAAAGTAATATCAGCCATGTTGATGCTAATTTTCGTTGCAGGCTTGAAATATGTCCTGCCTTGGAATCGTATTGTTTCATTCATTGAATCATATCTGCCAAAGTTGTCATCTGATTAAATGAGCCAACTAATTTGTTGCTGCAACATGAATTACGTGGGTTAGCAGTCTAGCGATTGAAAATCCTATTACAGGAAGGCCGCAAATCACGAGAGGGGCGTGAATTATTCCCGGAAGTGAAAGGTCAGCCGAAAGGGTTGGGACGATCATCAACACCGCGGCACCAACACAAGCGATTGAAACAAACTTTTCCAGACCCGTCGGATAGGCTCGCTGGCCTTCTAGTTCTATTCCTGGCATTGGTTGTGCACCTTCGCTCGGGTCAAGCGACTCACTCACCCTTCACACCTCACAATTCAAGGTCAGAAAGTTCATCCTCAAGGGATGCTAACTCCGAACGCTGTTCAGGGTTAACCGGTGGTTCTACACCATTGACAGTATCATCTCTGGTAGAAGATGCTGAATCCATTTCTGCCAACTGCATTTCAATATCGGCTAAGTCACTAATTTCTTCAACAGTTCCAAGTACCTCTGAATCTGCTAAGCCAATGGTCATTCTACTGGTAAGGTCAACACCATCACTATCACTAGGGGCATCTATTGGTTGCCATGTTTGGCTTGAGTCACCTGGCTGTACATCATTTGCTGGTGAGGAAGCAGCAGTATCGCTTTGCTGTGATTTCGAACTTGGATTCATATGCGCGACAGCTGCATTATTGATTTCTGGTCTCTCAACTGCTGTGAGCGAATGCGATTCAAAAGGTAACATGCCATTGTGTTGGAATGTCCATAAATCTCCAACCGGCTCTTCACCAGTAAGTCCACTAACGTCCAACCGATACTTCAACTGCTCTAGAACTTCAACGGTGCTTTCCAAGCCAACCGCTTCACCAGTTGTTCGTTGGTCGGACTCGATGTAAATTTCATCAAGCGCGTGCTGAATCAATCGACGCACCTCCTTTGAAACTGCAGGTAGGGCTTCTGGCATATGTGAAACCTTTTCGAGATGTTCTATTTGTTCGCTAGGCAAGCCGAGTTCAGACATTTGGCGCAATACTTCTCTTAGATGCATCAGCATTGTGACTGACTGCTCGTAATCATTGAGCAAATTCTCTAAGTCAAGAACAACATTAGACACTGTTTCTGCAAGTTTGTGCTCCAGTCTATTCTGAACAGACCATCTAGTCAAGCCGCGCACTGTGTCTGCGGTTTCTGGTGCTTGTTGGCTGAGTAAATCCATGACTTCGGTAGAAAGTAGGTATCTTGGGGTTTGAGCTACCTCGTCCACAGTGTGTTGAATCACTTGCAAGCCTCTCTCAACAGCCCGGTCAAGTAGTACTACACTGAAACCTCGTGAACGGGCAGATGTCATTCGCGACAATACTGGCTCAAGCATTGCTAATCCAGATTCGTCACCAAGTAAGGCACGAGCCAACGGTTCTTCTGAGAGGCGGGCACGGATACGATCTGCTTCTGCGATATCAGCAAGAGCAAGTTCATGAGCAGATTCTAAATCTTCAGATTGTTCTATCAGCATTCTTAACTCAGCCTCTGAACCGCCTCTGCGGGTGTCGAGATCTCCGAGTTCACGCATGAGTTGGCGGCGTTCTTCCATCAATTCACGCAATTCTGATTGCAAAAGTGTGTGCTTTCTGTCCATTTCAGCACAACGAAGTCGTTCTTCCTCAACCATTCCGCGGCTTGAGTGTAAATCGCCTTCCATGGAGGTTAGTTCGTCTCTGCGTTGCTCAACCTGGCGCTCAAGTTCGTTAAGTTCTGCAGTTGCACCGCGATGGCGCTCTCTCTGCGCCCCCACTTGTTCGTGCAATACTCTCTGAACCCTCTCATCATCATCAATGATTCTTCTGACTTCAGTTAATCGGGCTTCTGAACTATCAAGTTCCGACTTAACCCTAACTTCCTCAGCGAGTAATCCCTCTAAAGCGGTGAGTAATTCCTTGCGTGATTCCATTTCACCTAGTGCCGAAGCAATCTCTTCGGCTCGTTTCTTAACTTGGTTCTCTAACTCAGCAACTCGGCGGGCTAGTCGCTCTGCTCGGGCTGACTGTTCTTCACCAATCTGTTCCTTTTCTCGAATTTTAACTGTTGAATCATCAAGTTGGGATGAAAGTGACATGCGTTCATCACGCCCTTCCTCAAGAAGTTCTTGCAATGCTGAAAGTTCAGTTTTTAGTTGGTCACGCTGAGTTCTTGTATCCTCAACTTTTTCCTGCATCTTAGCGCTGGCTTTTTCCATTCTTGAAACATCGTTTGCTTGAGTATGAATTCGGGCTTGTAACTCTGCTACAACAGGGCCCATCAAACTCTTACGAGTAGTACCAGGTA
>CAUZFJ010000008.1:0-14936 GCA_963579105.1 Candidatus Thalassarchaeaceae archaeon | reverse complement strand
ATACCGCACGAAAATATCCAGGTGTTGTTGCAGTTCTGCTGGTTTTCATGTTAGTAGGTGCACAACACGTAACCTATGGTTTAGATTCTGGGATTCCATCAGGCAACTCAAAGGCAAAAGATGTAGATTCAAATATTTACAATATCACGCCTAATATTCTGCGTGCAGAAGACCCAATCTTTGGGTGGTCTTTCTTAGATTCCACCCAGTACGACCCGCCAGGGAATTGTCGCGGGAACTCAAAAGAAAGTAGTTGTTGGTATATGGGTGCTTTTGGACCTGGATTCAACGGCCAATATTGGAATGAAGGTTATCAATGGCTTGAAGAGCAGGATGCAGATGTTCCTTTCGGACAAAGGCCAGCATTCGTATCATGGTGGGATTATGGATTCCAAGCACTAGCTCAAGGTAAGCACCCAACAGTTGCTGATAACTTCCAGTCAGGAATACCTGCTGCTGGTAATATGTTGCTAGCACAAAGTGACCAAGACTTGCTTTCACTTTATACGATGACATTGGCAGAAGGTGATTTGAGATATAACGGTGGTACATTTACACCTGACTTCCAGAGTTCTTTGGAAAAGCACTTTACTGATAGTCAAATTGAGGAATTCCTACTTCTAAATATTCTGGGTGGGGATAATGGAGTTGACATGCTAAAAGATCGTTCGTTCTCAATCAATAAGAAAGCAGGAACAATTGCCCTTGGTGAAGGTCATTTGCTTGACTACAACGGTATGCCAACATCCGCTACAATCTATCGTGTGTATGATAGTGAGCAGCAAATAGGCGGAGATTTCAACAATGAAAATGAAGCTCTGTTGCAATTTAATCAATCAAAGGACCGTAACGATGATGTTGTCAATGAATTTAGTCACCAAGTGATTGGTGATTATTGGTACACAAAAGACATAGTTGAGAGTTTTGATGATGTGTCATCTTCAATCCACAGGCAAAACGCTCGTCTAGCACTAGGCAGAGTTTTCTTGACTACAGTATTGGATATGCCTGAATTAGTTACCTTGTATCACCAATTAACAAATGATGTCACTTACACAGTTGCCGATTCAGAAGGTAATCCAGGAGATACTATTACTCGAAACCATGATATCCGTTATTTCGCGATTGATAATCGCCTATACCCATCAGGAGGCTCATATCAGAGCAGTGGAGGAAACCCAACTGGAATTTTCTATGCACCTACCACACTTGCTGGTCTTGACCCTGAAACTTACATGAAAACTTGGTATGTTACTCAGAGAGGCAGTTCAAACTTCGTAGTTGATATGACTCAAGCAGAATATGAGGAACAATACAAGAATGATCTCATCCTAAGTCAATCACAGAACTCAGGAGATATTATCCAAGCAGTTGACTTACGAGTTGACCAAGAACCTGAATTCTTTGAAACCATGGTTGCTCGCGCCTATGTTGGCTACGGCAGCCCTCAATTGGGCCTGCCCGGCAAGGTTTCACAACCAGGTCAACACTTTGACCTAAGAGGAACCCAAAACAGTAGTTTGCAGCACGCATATCCTCTTCCAGGGGCTATGATGCCTAACTTTGTAATTGCAAATTGGTATAACGATGAAGCAACTAGTACCACACCTTGGTACGATGCGAATACCGGAGTAAAGATACTCAAGTACTACAGTGGTGCAACTCTAAGTGGTGAAGTCAAATTAGGTGACTTTGGCGTAGTGCCCAAGGCTCGTCTATTGATTGAGCGTGACGCTTACAGTGGCGAAGATATCTTTGATGAGGACCCAAGAGAATACTGGATTCCTATTGGAACAATTGATGCAGACGAAAATGGCCGTTTTGAATTCCAAGTGCCAGCGGGTCACATTCGCGTAACAGCATTCTCTGGATTTGCAGAAGATGCCCAAGTTTTGCGTAATCAAGACCGAGATGCAATAGTCTCGGCGCAAAACGACTTCCAAGAATGGCAAGCATGGTTTTCAGATATTTTAGGCCAAAATACTGGTGAAGATGGTAGGTCAGTTAACCCAATTACCGCCATTCTAACAAATGTCAGCGGCGGCAAGTTACTTGGTGAGATGGAATTCAATGTCACTGGTGCACAAGCCGATACCAACGGTGGTGCGGTGATTTCGAAGTCGTTGTCCATTGAAGCATCCAGTGCTTCAGGTATTGTGACTTGGGAAGGTCACTCATCATTTGATGGCACACCTTTGAGTTCCCATGAATTAATTTTCACTGATATTTGGACAGAAGAAGAATTAGAGCATGTTTGGACAACTAATGGCACAGTAGAATCAACCGATGAATACCCACGTGTATTCCGTGGTGAAGGTGAGGTGACCTTTACAGGCGCAGGTTTGGTAGTGACTGATGGTGAGGTCTTAGTATCTGATTTCACAGGCAACTACACAAGACAAATTGCCAACAATCATTCGTTTACAGGAGTTGGAACTTTCTCTGGTGCTGGTCAATTTGTTGGTACTATCACGAGTGGTGAAACAATCTCAACATGTGTTAATGACACTATATCTGAATCCTCTGAAATATGTACATTGGCAGGTTCCAATCCTGTAACATACTTATTCTCCGGAACTTTTGACGGTACTGGGAAAGTTACTGCAAATGGTTCAGTTGACTACACTGCAACATTATACCGTGAAACACTTGTTGGAAATGGTATTTTCTTTACCGATGGCACCGATGAAAGCCTAGATACATTTGGCACAATCAATGGTAGTGGCACATTCAGCGGCGCTGGTATTTTCAACGGCCCAATGGTTGAGCCCGGTTCATTCCACTTAGTTGATGCTTTACCAGGTTCATACCGAGTGTATGTTGTGCTTCCTAATGGGAATATCACGAGATTGAGCACTCCACTTGAAGTTGATACAACTGCGACGAGTGGCGTTGAATTACGTCTCCCAGGTTCTTGGATTGATGGTGAACTAGTTTGGTTCAATGGAGACCCAATTGCAAATACTGAACTATACTTAACAGAAGTAAGCATTGATGAAGAGGCTACTGAGCCTTGCACTGAGGTTCTATTTGCCCCATGTATCATCTATACTGATGAGAACGGTTCATTTGGTTATGGACCGTTACCTGACGGTTCATACGAGGTCGTAATGGATGCTGATGGAGATGGATTCAACGAATGTGTTCCTTGGAGAACTCCAGCTACAGTCCAATTCTGTGACGGTCGGGCGTCAATTGCTGCTACAATTGACCCGACGAACTTCACAATGGCAAGCAATGATGCTGCGGTCCCCATGCATTTTGACATGGAATTTACACTAATGAAAGATCTAGGTGGCGGCACAGTTGAACCAATTACTGATGAAATTATCAACTTCCATAGTATGCTGTTAACAGAAGATGAATATGTTGAGTCAGTTTATGACAATGAATCTGGCACTTATCGGGTTGAATTACCTGAAGGCGAGTGGATAGCCAACACATCTTCGGATGGCGAATTGATGCTATGGGAAGAATTTGAGTTAACAGAGGACACCACTAGCGTTAGTTGGATTTTAAGGAGAAGCATCAATGTCACCGGACAAATTCTTGTTGAAACCGGAAAAGATGATGCACCAGAAGAAGGAGTTCCTAACATTGAGGTTAAGTTTCAGTGGGGTGGTATTACAACTTCAGTCCAAACTAGTTATGGTGCCGAATCAGGTAATTTCTCAGTATTCTTGCCAGAGGGTGTAGAAGTAAATATGACAACAATATCAATTGCCAATCAAATGTCAAATGGTACGAATTTTATGGTGGCAGATGATATTTCACCAGTAATTCTTCGTGTAGAGGCTGGCTTGGCTGTAGATGGCCTACTTTACTTATTTGAGAATCAGACTACCTATACACCAAATATGCCAGGATTTGCCGAAGTACAATTACACGGATATCAGGTTGACAGAGACGTACATTGGTACTTTGATATTGACCCTGAAACGGGACGATTTTCACAGAAGTTGATGATTGGTAATTGGACATTAGATGTCTCAGATGAGAGACTAAATGTTGAAGAAATACAATTGGAGGTATCTAATTCAAACATTGAGGAACTTTCTCGTGTAGAATTGATAGCAATGCCGGATAATGTCACAGTGGATATTTCAGCATTCTTGGATCATTCATTTGATGGGAATAGTAGTAACGGTACTTTTGTGGATATTGATTTCGCATTCGTGCCGATTTCTGGAGGTGGAGTTGGTACCAGACTGAACATCACTGCAGAAGAGATGTCAAATGGTCATATCCTTACTTCACTGCACCCAGGTGTCTACACAATCGCAATTGATGCGCAAGACAAGATTAACGGCTCGGACTTTGAAACCGTTCTTCTAGAGAATGAACTAATCCTTGAACTCGGATTAGACAACACCACAACAGAGTATGCAGAGTTAATCCTAGAACCGTTGTGGAAGTTAGAAGCAACCCTAACTAATCAATCCGGCGGTATTCTAGACAATATAACAGTGATTTTTAATTCGGTCGATTCAGATGAATCATTCCAAATAACTGCAGATGAAAACGGCACAATTTCAGATTACATACCTGAAGGTGATTGGGTGGTCATAGTTGACCGAACTTTGGTTGGAGACACTTACGAACAATTCAGGGCTGCCATTACTGCGGATGAAACATCATCACGAATAGGCTTGACGTGGCGCTCATTGGAATCTGCTGAAGTAGCAATCCATCTGTCGGAAGGTGATACAGGAGACCCATTAACTGGTTTCTCAATGATTGCTAACAGTTCAGATGGATATGGAGAGGTAGTATTACCGTTCACAAATGACCAAGGAGACATGGTAGGTTACCTGTTCCCGGGTAACTGGGTTGTATCATTAAACCGCACCGAATCAATGGATAGATGGGTGTTGGGAGATCAACAACTTGCAACATTGTCTGCTGGCCAAAATGTGTCGGACATCAACTTCTCAGTCGAGCATTGGGTTACCCTTGGTGGCAACCTGTTCTGGGACTTGGATTCTGATGACGAGTACGATTTCAACGAAGGCGTTGAAGGTGCAAATATTACCGTCTCAGGAGGCGGCCTTGACGCACCTGTGAACTTGACGAGTTCTGCTTACGGCACATGGGCATTATTTGTGCCATCACAGAATAATTACACTATTGAAGCATCACAACTTGGTTTCTCTTCAGTGTCAATTGTTGCCCAAGTATCAACAGTTTCTAACTCTACAGATCTTGAGTTAACAGCAGGTAATGTGACCATTTATGGAATTGTCGATTATGTGCAAATGGAAGTTTGGGATGATTTTTCAGATGACGTTGTTTTACTTCTAACACCAGCTTCTGGAATCGAGAGAGATTCTCGAACACCCACGAAGGTAATGGCTAACGATGGCTCTTGGGATGGAGAGTGGACTGCAGATGTTGAACCAGGTGATTGGGTACTTTCTGCTAAGGTTGTTGATGAAGGAATAGTCGGCATATCAGTTATTGAGGCTGATGTCCATGATGGTGCACAATTGAACTTGACTATGATTCAAGGAGGAACCATTGTCATCAGCACAAACTGGATTGACTTTTATGGTGTGAGCCATAATTTGAGTGAGACTAATGTTGCTGGTGCAGAAATAATTGGCTCACCAGAAATAAAGGTGACAATCCTTGGGGTTATCAGTTGGAATGAAACCGTTGACTCAAATGGTCAAATCAACTTCTTGTTACCAGGTGGAGACCTTTACATTGATGGCGTATTTGAGACTAATGAGCGAGAAATGACAATGGTTTACCGAACAGGCTTGACTAGTTCTATTTCCGCTCAACAAGAAGCACCTTCAGCGACCCTCAATTACAATCGTGTCCTAGAACATTCAATTGATTTCAATGTTTCATCAGTTACTGGCGCTGAACAAACAGAAGATGATAACGACGAAGTTACCGCAATGTATGGGAATGCAACTGATTATCAAGTGATTGAATTCACTGTCAACTTAACTTACAACGGCAATGAAGCCTTTGATGAGTATACCGTTGGCACAGTCTTTGACGCAGAAGATGTAGATTACTGGAATATTGAGTTCTACAACGGAACAGATGAGAATGGTACAGAATTATGGAGTGAGTCAACACCTGTCACCTTAGGTTTGGATGGTGAGAATTTAACATCTATTCGCATGCGTGTAACAACAGCTGATGTTGAGAACGCCCAGTCGATTTCTGGCGGTCATATCATCAAACTTCGAACCACCCATTCAACCGGCACATTCAGCGAATATGTTCTGACAATTCACATCCCTCAGACCTACTCAATAGATGTCGTTTCGTCACCTGAAGATACAATCGGTGTTTTCCCCGGTGAAGAGGAGCGAGTTGAATTCGTGATTCAGAATACAGGTAATGGTCAAGATGTACTTGGGTTTGAAATTGACACCACATGGTTACCTGATGGATGGAGCGCCACAGGCCCTAGTGAATCACCTTGGGCCCATGGTGAAGAGCGAACATACTCGTTCACTATCTTTGCACCTGCGGATGCAGATACAACACCGTTCCCACTTAGTGTGATTGTCAATAGTTCTGATGGTACAGCATATGACCCGATTGAAATACAGGTTAAGGCTGCAAAGCCAATTCTGAATTTCGTCATTGATAATACTGGCACATTTAATGGTGAAAACCCGGTTAAAGATAAAAGCAATAAAATGATTGTTTCAGTTGAAAACACTGGTCTTGTGGGTGTTCAAAACATTCGAGTCAATATTTCAATTGAAGGATATGAAGGGATTTACATCCTTTCAGAATCACAGGATATTCCTGCTGATGGTTCAGTTGAATACATCCTTTTCATTAATTTAGATGGTATTGGCATAGGTAAGCAGAATTTCGTATTTACTCTACAGAGTGAGTTCGGTCTAGATTTAGATGCAGATTCTGATGAGAGTATTACAAGATCGTTGAAGGTTGCTACGCCACCACCTGAATCAGTCAATGTTTGGGTTCCACTGCTAATCATTGCTGCATTCATACTCGGATTCTTTGGATTCCGGAGAATGCGTGATTCCTTCAGCGGTCAGATGCCTTTCTGATGAAATATGAGGTTTGCCGGGTTGCAGAACCCCTGACCGAGTAGCCCCAAACGCCGAAGAGTGCATTTAGCACCCCATTGACCGAAGCATAGGTGAGACTGTGATACCGGGTTTGGAGGGTGTTGAATTTCTGCCTGAACCAGAAGATCCGCGGATGCTTTCCACAATCGACCCTGGTGCCCCTGGTTACCCAGCAGAAGCGTATGGTATGCCCAGTGAGATGGACCCACAGGCTTGGAAGGAGGCGGATGCGGTAAAACCAACAAAACTACCTTTCAACCTGCCTTGGGGGTTATGGATGGTAGTAGGTTTGATTGTAACTATGTTAATCAGTTATAGTTCATTAATTGGCTATCTAGATGAGTTTATTCCAGAATCGGAATGGGCTTATGAGAATTCAGGAATCCGAGCCCTCAACGATGATGGGTATAGTGGAAAGGGCGTACGTGTTTGCATTGTTGATACAGGAATAGATACAACACATCCCGATTTAGTAGGGGTCAATCTTGTTGGATTCAAAGATTTTATCGATGTTACTGTGGCCAATCCTCATGACAATGATTTGACACAATCCCATGGCACAATGATGGCAGGGATTCTCGTTGCAAACGGTTCATTCATGGGGGCTGCTCCAAATGTGCAATTGATTGTTGCTGCCGCACTTGGTGCGGATGGTGGCTCAGGCTCAGAGGTTGCTGTTGCGGATGCGATTGAATGGTGCTGGACTGATATGGCCGCAGATATCATCAGTTTGAGCCTCGGTGGGAAACCCGATCTTGTATCTACATTTGGAGGTAGAACAGAGGAAGCGGTCAGTGATGCACTTGATAATGGGATATTTGTTGTAGCAGCTGCTGGGAATCACGGAGGAGCAGGCCAAGATTACCCCGATGTTACAGTTCCCGCTAATGTAGACGGTGTGATAGCAGTTGGTGCAGTTCACCGTAATAATTCACTTTGGCAGTTTTCAAGTTCAGGATCACCAACTAATGCCTCAGGTGAAACTAGAATCTGGCCAAATCAGAAACCAGAGGTAGTTGCCCCGGGAGTCGGGATTCACTCAACCTATGTTTCAGAACGAACTGGGGCAACATGGTCAAGAAGTGATGGGACAAGTGATTCAACAGTCTTCGTTACAGCCGCCCTTGCTTTGATACTTGAGAGATACAATGGTAACCCTAGGCTCAATCAAGGAGACCGCACACCTATCCAATTAGTGAAGGCCGCACTCGCAGAATCATCAGAGGCTGGGGTTTTCCAGGAACAAGGGGAGCACCATTTGAGATACGGGTATGGTTCGCTCAATGCCGATAGTTGGTCAGACGCTGTCGGTGCTAGACTTTGAGAATAATAAGGTTGAAAAACCAACTAATTATTTGATACTTTCATGGTATTTTGATACTAAAGCGCCGGAAACCGCTCTCAAACTTATGATATTTTTAATGCACATTTGATATTATTGCAATTGCAGTAAGGCGTTTTATTATAACTGAAGTGCGTTCTCGGCTGTTTAAACCAAGGATTTGATGTCATGGAAATGAATAACCGAACCACAAGTCTTCTGCTAGTTGCTTTATTCGTGATTAGTACGATGACTGCATTAGTCACTTTGACACCCACTGTAGTAGCAAGTAATGAAACTACAAGTGGTACGATTACAGGAACTGAAATTTGGCAGGGTGGACACACTTTGACAGGTGATGTTGAGATTGCACCGGGTGCGAAATTGATTATTCAGCCAGGAACAACAGTAACATTCCTAAATGGTACATACATAGATGTGAAAGGTAACTTATGTGCTGCTGACACTTCATGTGGCGCTAACGGAATGGGTAGTAATTCCAGCAGGATTACTTTCAGATGGGGCACACCTGCCAACGAATCAGCAACTGGGCGTTGTTACAAAATGATAAATCCATCAACTAGCCAGCCATTATGGAATCCTGATCCTTCTTGCTTTGAGGGGGTGCTAGTACGAGATACAATTGATATCGCTGAAACCAGTTTCAATCATGTTACTGTTGAGAATGCATATGGTATGCCTCGATATGTTGCTGATTTGGGTGAGATTAGATGGGCTGCATTTATTCTTGATGGAGCAAGTCCAACACTTACGGAGATGGCTTTTACCAGCGTCAATACCTCTAGTGTGCTAGTTCTTGATTTAGCGGCCCCAACATTCAATGGCGGGACTTTTGAAGTAGGGACAGACGCAGGGCCGCTCAGCGGCTCCATTGCTGGGAATGCAGTGCAAACTTATGGTGCAGGAAGTCCTAGTGGGCCAGTGCGTTTCCTAAGCCCTGTTTTTACTGGTACTGGGAATGGTTGTTCTTCAGAGGACAATGGGCGTCACGTTCTTTGGTCTCAGAAGTCATTCACTAACATTGACCACGGTGTCGTGGCAAGTGGTGATTATGGCTACAGATTTACCGATTCAGCAGGAATTATTAATTCAAATACTGTGTCGACTGATTGTACAGGAATTGATATCAATGGCCGTAGATCTATCTCAAACACTGACTACAAAGTAAATGTAATGAGTAACACGATTGTTACTGGCGACAATTCGCCATTAACTGTTTACGATGCTGCATATGCTCACGTTGAAGGAAATGTGATGAATGGTGCGGCAGAAGGTTCTGGAATCCAAGTGGTTTCCTCTTCTGGTGCTGCAGGTGTTGTTACTCAGGTTCGAATAACGAACAACATTATTGGACCCATTACTGGATATAACGGGATTTGGGGTGTTGGTTACTTTGACATGATAATTGACAATAATACCTTCCAAGAAATTAATCGTGAACCGGTAGTTGTTGGAGAATACCACTTTCAAGATTCTGGGTGGTCAGTCACTGGACCCGCTCCGGCTAGGGCTACAATCAATGATAATGTCATCAACAATGTTTCAGGAGATTGTTCATCATCAACTGTTTGGGATGAAGATTTTCCCTGCCCTGCTTTCCACGTTTTCCGTGCTAGTGCAACTATCAAGAGAAATATAGTGATAGGAGTAGGGGGCGACGCAATTCGTGCCATTGGTTCACTTCTAGATGTACAAGATAATCAATTTACTGTCGGCGGACAAGGTGCAAAAATTGTTGACCATGAAGATACATTCGCTTCACTAGCATTCTTCTCTGGAAATCAATGGCTTGGCGTTTCTGATATTGTGTACAACATCACCAAGAGTTCTGTAACTGTTCAGTCAGAGACAATCCCATCACTTGCTGGTGGTAATTCAAGTATGCCAATTCAGTTGGTTTGGGATAAAGGAGAAGCCTTTGAGTACAATAATTGGGATAACCAAGTTCTTCTCCCACCGACTACATCAATTCCTCCTATAAATTTCCCCTTGTCGTTACAAGCGGTTAACAATTCTACAGTTTTCACTTTTGCAAATATGTCTGGCTTGTCCCTTTCAAAGATAGAAATTGGCGCGTCACCGAGTGTATGGTCGGTACAAGTTCGTGAGGCATCTTTAGTCCGTATCAGGGCTACTGTTGGCGGTGTAAGAGTGCCAGATGCAACAATTCTGATAGAAGATGCTCATGGTAATGATCTTTACAATATGCAAACAGATACACAAGGATTTGCTCCTTGGGTTGCATTGCCATCAGATTTCCATCTTGATATAAGAGGAAATGGACCTAATCCTGATGGATTTGCTGATGATGTAGGTGAAGATTCTTGTGCAGACGGAATTGATAATGATGGGGATTTATTGTACGATTTGGATGACCCTGATTGTAATGCTGCTGCAGGTACTAGAGAATTGTCAAAATACTTCGTGACTGCGTACAAGTTTGGTAAAGGATACCACAAGTCATCATTTAATCTCACAGGAACCTATGAGGATACTCTTGCAATGACTAACCTAAAACCAACAGTGTTTGTTACTCAGAGCGATGGCCACTCCTTTATTCGGAACATCAACTTTACCGGATATGCGTGGGATGGAAATATCGGCACTGGTGTATTTGGAACTGCTCAGCAAGCTCAATGGGAGCAGCAGGGCGCAGTTCAGAGAATAGAAGTCAAGACACCTGATTCAAGTTCGTGGGTTGATGTACGTTATGCTGTTGATGACAGTGGTACAAATGGGGAAGTTACTCGAAATAACCGCCCATTCAAAAACTGGCACTTTGAGTATGATATGGCTGACCAACCTGAAGGAGATTATACCTTTGACTTCAGGGCTTATGATGGGGTTGATTACAGTCCAATTGTCACAAAAACCATCAAATTAAACACAAACCCACCAACAATTAACGTTGCATCTCCAGTTAATGGTTCAATGCATAATTCTGGAACCATCGTCTTTTCTGGCAGTGCAAGTGACGCTTACAATGGCGCACTTGGAAGTGATATCCAAGAGATTCATTTCCGAATGTCAAGTCCTACTTGGGTAACTACGACCACTAGTATCGCTCGCCCTCTTGACTCAGAAGGTAACCCGATTGGCGCACTTTCAGAGTGGTCTTGGGAATGGGACTTTTCAGTCATGCCAAGGATTCGCGAAACATGGACCTTCGTAATATGGGCATCTGATTCTGGTTTTTGTCTAGAAGACATTGACACATGTGATACTGTAACGCTAGAACTTGATATTGACAACAGCAACTCTCCACCAGTTATCTCGCTACTTGCACCATACGAAGATGAAACCATTTCAGCAAGCCATGATACTGTTATTTCTGGAATAGCACGTGATACAGATGGCGAAGTGAGCCGAGTAGAGATTCGTATCAGGGACCCACAAGATGCGCTTCGTGAATTGCCAAATGCCCCTCCATATGTGACTGTGATACAATCTAATGGTCTATGGAGTGCAACTTGGGATACTAGTAATATGATTCATGATTTCCACTATCTCATCAGTGCACGTTCATTTGATGGCCATTCATACAGTGAATGGGTTGAGGTTGAAGTGATTATTCACAACCCATTAGATGCTGATAATCGGGCGCCGTTTTTCAACTCTACAGGTTGGGTAGGCGAGGTAATTATCTTCTGTGAAGAGGGTAGTCAAGCCCTCGACAGATGCGGAAATGGTGGAAGTGTTGTACTACCGCCATATTTCTCTGATCCTGATGGTGATTCACTTGACTACGATGTCTATGATGACCCTGAAATAATTGCGAACAGTGATTTGCAGCATGATGAATTATGCGCAGATTTGATTTCGATTGATATTTTTGGCAAAGTAACATACGACCCTGTTGGAATGTCTTTCCATACTACTGATATTGATTTGTGGTCATGTGAGGGGATGAAATTTATGGCTAAGGATGGCTCTTCCAGTGCATATACAATGAATATTGATTTCACTGTACGGGCTGTTTCATTTAGTGTTGAACGAATAGATGGGATTTCCGAGATTACTGCTGGTGATACGGCTATCTTCACCGGGCAAGGTCGCCCTGGTGTAGAAGTGGTCGCTCGTTCGTCCGTCACAGGTCTTCGTCTAAACAATACCATTGTTGGTGAAGATGGGGTATGGATGATGAATTTGCAGAGCAATAAGTTAGAATCTGGATTGAATGAAGTGACCTTTGAATACGATGGTGATTCAACAGGACAGTCTGTTTCAGTACAAGTTGGTGCTTCTGCTTCAGAGAGTGCATTAGGTTGGGTTCTTTGGGCAGTCTTGGCCCTAGTTGTCTTAGCTGGACTTGGGGCTGTATTCATGTTATTCTTCGTGGAGTTTGAAGATGAGCCGGAAATTGGAGATATTGAGGCACAAGAAACAGTAGAAGAGGACCCCTATGCGTGGGGTAAGGCATCAACGGAGGCAGAGGCCCAAGCGGCTACACCTGCCCCGCCAGTTGCCGAACCACAGCCCACCTACCCTGGTTGGAAGTGGGATCCAGAGACTAACCAGTGGATACCTGAGCAGTGAGATAATTATGACTCAGAAGCGGAACTATTGAATGGGTGCAGGTATCTATTCCATTTGGAGGGGAGAATTATGGTGGTAACAAAACCGGGTGTACAGGAAAGGATCTTGCTACACCTACGTGATTTCGGTGATTATTCAAGCAAGGTTGAAGTCCCATTTGCTTTGTCTCAAATGGGAATCGCAAACGCGGTTGCAATTGCTCGTAGCAATGTGCCTAGGGCTATTGCTGGACTTAAGGACCAAGGTTTGTTGGTTGAAAGACAGACTCACGTCACTGGTGTTACTCGGAAGCGCAAAGCATACTTCCTAACGGATTCGGGAATGATTGTTGCAGAAGAGACTTGGGAAAGACTTTCTAGCCACCCTGTAAGGCTAATTGGCCAAGAAGGGAGCACAAGTAGTACAACATTGGCAAAGGCGATTGAGAGTTCTCCATTTTCTATTAGGGCTGTAGATATTATCCGCTATATGGATGACAACGGCCTTGTTGATTTACGTCCTTTGAATCCAGAGTTAATTGAAAGGGATTTGTCAAAACACGTTGAGAAACAACTTGTAACTTCTTTGGAGGATTTACCTAGATTACGTAGTTTTTATGGCCGGGGTACAGAAGTAAAAACGATGGTTGATTTGCTTGATGCCCGCTCAACAACAATTCTAGTTCCTGGAATAGCAGGAATAGGAAAAACCGCTCTTGCTGGTAAATTGATTGAGACTTTCACACATAAGCGCAATCTTCTATATCACAGAGTGCAGGATTGGGAGGGTTCGAGAGCCTTCCTAGAGGCTTGTGGTGAATGGTTGGCAGCCATTGGCAATGATTCATTGTCAGACTATCTAGCGGCCACTCCAGTGCCAGTAGCACAAATGTCAGTTGACTTGATTGTGGATTCACTCACAGATGTTCCAACCATCATCATAATTGATGATTTGCACAAAGTTGCTGACGATATTCTGTACGCAGTCATTAGAGGATTGACTCAACGAATGGATGACTTAGATGAAACCGGTTTGATACTGTTTTCACGGTCATTTAAATCAGTCGTACCATTGCGGGATGCAGAAGGTAAAATCACCACATTAGTGGTGCCTTTGGATGGATTAGATAGGGATGCATGTAGAAATTTGCTACCATCGCTAGAACCAGTTGATGAAGTCACCTACCAGCACATCTACGGATTGTCTAGAGGTCACCCACTTGTTCTAAATTTGATTAATCGTGGTTCTATTGGAACGACATTTTATGAAACATTGGAAATGTATGTTGAACAGGAAATATTCAGCAAACTATCAGGTGCAGAAAAGCGATTACTTGGTGCACTTGCAGTATTCAGGGAGCCAATGCCTTTGGAAGCATTAAGTGGCCATGATTTAGAAACAGATTACCTCGATGATTTAGTTGAGAAGGGATTGGCTAGGCAGGCTGATTCGGAAATGTACGACGTTCACGATTTGATTCGTGAATTTTTAACTCGTTCACATGACTCTGCTACAAACATGCAATTGCATGCAAAGGCTGTAGATTGGTATCGCACCCGTAGAGAACGGCCTGAAGAACAAATTGAATTCTTATTCCATTTATCTCAGGCTGGAGACTCTGAGGAATTAGGTGAAGCTCTCACTACTATCGGCACAGAATTAGTTCAAGCAGGCCACATGGAATTGTATTCAATCCTAGATTCTGTTGACAAAGATTCTGTTAATGATTCGGCATGGCCGGTAATTCTTGAACTTCGGGCTAATATTCTTTCAATGCAAGGTAACTGGTCAGAAGCCGAATCTTATTACAATGAAGCAATTGAAATGTTGGGTTCTAGCAAAAAGGAGGAATTGATTCGCGCACGGATTAAATCTAGTCTAGCAGATATATCAGTTACGATTGGCAAAGCCGATGAAGCACTTGTATTGCACAAAGAAGCATTGGAGTCATTCATCAAACTAAACGACCCTAGGGGTGCGGCTAGGACTTACAACAACATGGGTTACAT
>CAUZFJ010000007.1:0-15234 GCA_963579105.1 Candidatus Thalassarchaeaceae archaeon | reverse complement strand
AGTTGAATCCTCGAATTTCACACCACAGCCACTCGGCCTAGATAATTGGGTAGCAGCAACTCAAGGAACTCTTGGCCACGAGATTGCCACTAATTTAGATAATATTCTGCAGGCGAGAGGTAGACACGAACAGGTTGTCACATTACTTACTAGGGTCGAGGTTGATGCAAATGATTCTGCATTTAGTCAACCAACAAAACCGATTGGACCGATTATAGACAACTTAGATGAGGTCCCAAATAATTGGAAAATTGGGATTACTGATGTTGACGTAGGTCCGCGCCGTGTTGTTGCTTCTCCCAAGCCAATTTCAATCATTGATTCAGATGCAATTGAGGCGCTGATATCTGCTGGTGCAGTGGTGTTATGTGCTGGCGGCGGAGGTATTCCAGTGATTTCTCATAACAGAGGTATTCAAGGGGTTGAAGCAGTGATTGATAAGGACCGAGTAAGCGCTTTATTGGCTGTGTCATTAAATGCTGACTTTCTTTTTATCTCAACTGCTGTAGATTCGGTGAAATTAGATTTCGGTAGTGCTAATGAAAGTAAAATTTCTACAATGTCAATATCCGAAGCCACGCAATATTTAGAGGAAGGACAATTTCCTGAGGGTAGTATGGGGCCAAAGATTGAAGCCATGCTATTTGCCAAACAAAAAAATCCGGAATTATCTGTGTCTCTATGCCAACCAGGTGATGTTATTGAAGCAATGAGAGGGGCAGCGGGAACCACTATCACACAGTGATTCTCTAGATTAAACTTAGTTATTTCACATCGGTAATTTGGCGGGCCACACGGGGGGGGTTGAAACTGGACTGATTAAATAAAATCAAAAAGCCATTTGAATGAAGGCAGTTTGAACCCGAGCGTTAACAAAAACCAAAATTTACCTGACATCCTTTTGTTGACGCGCAGTGTGCCCCGCTGAATGAAATTAGATGAAATTGAGGCGGGCCACACGGGGTTCGAACCCGCGACCGACGGATTAAGAGTCCGTCGCTCTACCTGACTAAGCTAGTGGCCCGCCTTGCCGGGCGTGCCTCCCCTATTTGACCGAAACGGATGCTGGAAATCAAGACAGTCTACCATTCGGTTTGATTCTCACTTCAGTTCCATCGTTTGAACCGATGATGACTACATCTGCCATGTTTGTGAATAGCCCGACTTCAACAACTCCAGCAACCCCGCGAATCTGTGCTTCGAGGGCTACAGGGTCAGAAATAGTAGGTCCGAACATACAGTCAATGATGAAATTCCCATTATCGGTGATCAAAGGTTGGTCACCACCTCTCCTGACGGCTTTCCCAGGACATATATTTTGAAGGTGCCGTGAGGTGATTTCCCAGCCAAATTGAATTACCTCAACAGGTAATGGAAACTCTCCTAGGGTGGGTACATCTTTGCGCGGGTCTGTCACTACAATCATCGAATCTGATACTTGTGCAACAATCTTTTCTCGGGTTAGAGCACCACCACCTCCCTTGATTAGGTGAAACTGTTTATCGAACTCATCTGCCCCATCTATAGTTACTGCGAGCCGTTCAACTTGGTCCCATTGAAGCAAAGGGATTCCAAGACTTCTAGCCAATTTTTCCGTCTCAATGCTAGTTGGAACTCCTCTAATTTTCAGGCCTTCTTCAGCCATCCTTCTACCAAGTTCGATGACGGTGTGTTTTACAGTTGAACCAGTGCCAAGTCCGACATCCATTCCAGAAGTCACAAATTCGCAGGCGGCAATGCCTGCAGATTGTTTGGCTGCCTCAACCTCATCCATCGCTCTCAAACCGTCGGGAGGGTTGGCACAGCATATCATTTGGGGCTAAATCATGCCCGAATAGGATGTAACTTGCCGCCGAATCATTGACAAACCTTCCCATGTTCTCCGAACATGATGTGGCGTAGTCCAAGACCCCTTCTTCCCCCCGCATTTCTTTTCCTAATTTTTGTCATATCTTCTCTTGCACCATTGTTGATGCAACCTGCAACCTTGCCCGATGCTGTCAAAAAGATGGACACGGGTTTGAACGCTCCAACTACTGTTTCTGTGACTAGTCACCCTGATGGGACATCAAATGCGTTGCAATTAGAAGTCCCGGTTGACCATGCAGTTACTGGGCTTGGACTTTCGCTTGAACCTCATATTTTACCTCGAACAGAGTCAATTGCATGGGATTCAATTTCAGATTGGAACATGAGTGGGGTTGTAACAGATGGTGTGGATTTCAACTCTTCAACCGGTCTCACCGTTCTCCCGACAGGATATAGTTACGATTTCGAATCGGGCTCATTTGGCAGTGCGTGGACCCTTTCTGGCAATTCAAACTGGCTTGTTCAGAGTAGCACAAAACTTGGTGGTACTTACACTCCTCAATCTGGATACATATCCCACAACCAATGGACGGCCATGACTGTAACAATATCAAATATGGTGGGAACGGGCTCATTCAAGTATCGTACTTCAACCGAAGGAAATTATGATTATCTTCTCTTTTGCATTGATAATACTGGATGTTACCGATATGGTGGATACACATACCGTTGGTCTGGTTATACAAGTGGTACACAATCTTTCAACATCGCAGCTGGAACTCACACCTACACTTGGAAGTACTACAAGGATGGCAGTGTTAATTCAGGTTCAGATCGAGTCTGGGTTGATGATATTGAGTTTAATCCCACAAGTGGCGGAACAGGTTCAGGCAATTGGACGTCTTCTCCCTTTGGACCAAGCGCTACCGGTGCACAGAAATCATTGCTTGGGCAATATGGCTTAGTTAGTATTGATGCAACTGTTCCCAGTGGCGCAGCACTATCTTGGTCGGTTCTTGACGGGATTTCAAAACAGCCAATTCCTGGATATGAAGGCATCAACGCATTTGTTTACGATTTAGGGGGGATTGACTCAGAAAAGCATCCAACTTTACGAATTAAATTACATTTGGACCAACCGTCAGGCGGTGCTCCAGTTGTCCATGGGGTGTATGCTCAGGGCAGATATGTATCATCATTCAACTCAAATCCTGGATGGACTGGGAGTCTGAATTGGGATGGAAATTCATTTCCAGGGAGCGGTACAATTGATTCTCCGATTTTAGAGTTAAGACGGCCGATTTCACGAATAAGGACAGATATTACCGCAACTAGTGCTGGCGCTTGGCAGATGAAGACAAATGATAATGCGTGGGCTAATGCCCCCCAGGGAAATTGGCAAACATTGTCTACTTATGCTCACAAAGTTCAATTTCGCTGGATAGGTAGTTCATCATCTTCAGATTTAAGGGCAATAGACATCCAAATTGATACAGGCGGAATGCCTGAATCACCAGGGATAGATGTTGGAGAAGACGGCATAATCGAGTGGGCTATTGATAATCCTAGTATTGGCAAATGGGGATGGCAGGACAGGCTTTCCGATGGTTCGTATTCAAAAGATTTCACGTGGACAAGCCCGGCAACAAAACAAATTGGTGTGTGGTTGCCTAAAGATGGCCTTGAAGCGATGAGTTACACATTATCACCATCTTCCTCAGGAGTTGATAATCTTTCGACTAGCCTAACTATTTCTGGCACTGAAGTGATGAATAGGATAATTGGTACCACTAGTGTTGTTAATCTAGTAATAATGACTCAAGCAGAAATTACTGACATGAATTCTTTACTGGTAAATGCCACATCTATTTGGCCATCTCCTGGGGTTCAAACTGGAATTGAGTATGTTCAAGCCGTATTTTCTGTAACCAGCGACTATGGTGGGGTTCAACTTGGAGGTATTGCCGCAGTACATCATCCAACCGCTCATTTAACTTATGATTCGGCGGATGAAATGGTTTGGGCAGTTAATGACTTGCTACCATATAGCACAATTTTCAGCGGCTCAAAGTTTGTACCGATAACAGTCCAAATGAGTAATCCCGGTTCGCTGGTTGCAACTATTAATTCTTTAAATTATAGTAATGAAATGACAACTGATTCTCTGACCATATTGAATGGTACAACGACGCTCGCTCCTTCTAGACAATGGCTTGAGGTAAATAGCACTCACAGCGCGCCTGCAGGGACGGTTGCCGCTGTTCAGATGGATTTGATTGGAACAATGCATCAAGTTAGGATGCTTTGCCAAAATGATGGGACTTTGGCAGTTGTTCTTGGTTCCACCGACGCTGAGATGGTTTACTGGAAACAAGGTGATGGATGTGAAATGAAAATCAACGGCTCTGATGTTGAAAGTGTAATGAGGTTCAGACTCAATGCATCTTGGGATGATGACCCAAGTATGACGATGAAAGTCAGGTTGGTACTGATTGATGGCAGAAGGAGTGTACCAAAATTGCAAGCTTTTGGCGTCGGCCAAAACTTGGCAATTGAGAATGATGTTGAGGTGTTTGCATGGGAAATGTACAACCAAAATGGTGATCCTATACCCACAAACAGGCAATATCTTCAATCAAACTCACCCATTACGATTCGAGTAGATCTTGGATTCCCTGGAATAGACCGATGGCTGGCGCCAAGGGCTGGAGATGTAGCGGTTAGGGTGTTTGAAAATGGGTTAGTGATTGCAAACAGCACATCATTAGTTAACGGTTCTATAGGTTTTAACCTAAACACACCTTTTAGTTCTCAACCAGTAGAATACAAGATTGATACTTACACCCTGTACGGCCAAGAAAATGTGTCTTCAATCTCTATGAATCGAACCTATGAAATTGACTCATTAGCTCCAATGGTGATTAATCAGAACATTCGTAAATACGACCACCTAGAACAATCTTTGAGCCAATTAATCAAGATTGAGGTTTATGACAGGCCACTATTGCCTGACGACTTATCCTTGATGTTGTGGAGGGATTGGACTGATGATTTCAACGCCGATGGTAATCCTAATGCTACTGAGTTCATTGAATATGCTTTGCAGGCCCCTGCTAATACGAGTAAAGCACAAGGCAATTACACATTTTCCTTTGATGATACCGACGGTCCTAACGGTGGAATAGTTGCGGGCTACGTCTCAGGTTCTGATGCTGCAGGAAATGAAATCACAAGAGGAGGGGGTCCAGGCGCTGATGAGCAACTATTTACTTACCAATTAGCACAAGATGGTCAACCTTGGATAGTTGGTCAAGGTGGATTCGTTGATGGTGACCATAGTTGGTTACATCCAGCAACGATGTATGAAATCGTTATTCCATTTGATGAACCTAATGGTTTGTCCGATTTAGATTATGTACAATTTCAACTTGCAAGCAATTCAATAGTTGATTCATTAGAAGTCCTGTGGAATGCTACTACCAATCGATGTAACGGCACAGGACAATATCTGATTGTCAACTCGTGTCACATCCACGCTCGTACTGGTGAAATCTCACCATTCACTCAGGAACTAGAATTACGAATGGAATTCACGTTAGATTGGGGCCTTCCTATTGAGAATGACCTACGGCGTGCGCCAGCAATTACTGTGAGAGATAGAAGCGGTTCTGAATCTTGGTTAGAATTACCGCAATTGCGATGGCGCTTTTCACCAAACCTAGCAATATCATCTGAGAGCATTCAATTAGAGTCAGAAGGTGGTACAATAATTGACCAAAGTGTTTGGGTTCAACCAGGTACTGGGCTAAACATCTCAGGCCAGGTGACCTTTGTAGAAACTGGTTTAGCACCTACATTACCGTTTGATGTATCAATTCTTCTTGATGGTCAACGTACGTTAACTTCTACAGTAAACGGATACTTTTTATCCCTACTTACCGCGCCAACCGAATCAAAAAGCCACGCTCTTTCCTTTGAATTAACAGGCCTTCCTCCTGAAGCGGTTGATGCAACAGATCCCACTGGGACTTTGTTTTGGATAGAGGTAGATAGTAATCCACCATTACCGGTTTCGATTGATGCACCTCGTGAGGGAACAAATATTCCATTAGCAGATTTAACCGATGTAAGAATTGAGTTGCGGCTTTCCGAGCAAGAAAAACTCAATCTTGATTCACTGCAACTTTTCTTCAAGGTTTCTTACGCAAGTCAACCAAATGGTGCCGCATTGATTGAAGGATCATCTCCCTTGAACGTATCTGGTTCTCCGGTTGGTCAATCAATTTCAGCAGTCTCAACTTTTGATGTTGCAAGCCGTCTGCCGGAAGATTCCTTTTCTGATGCATTGATATTGTCTGTATGGGTAAAAGGAAGTGATTTAGCAGGTAATGGGATGCAATCCTCTACACTATTCAATAGTGGCTCTTCACCATTTGCATCATGGGATATTGAACACTTGGCTGCTGATGTTGAATTAACCCAAGTCACATATTCACGTAGTGGTGAACTTGAAATTGGCCAGACAACAATGGTCACAATAGAATTCAGGAACGGTGGCTTCACTGAAGGCAGTGTGAAATTCTTTGCTTATGAAATGAGCCGGGATGGCACCAATCGCTCCTTAACACCAGTCCCGATAACCGTAATGGTTCCAGTTGATGAGAGATTGACCTACGACATTGATTGGATTCCTGAAGAAAAAGGAGAGAAATGGGTAGTAATTGCACTAACTGATGGCACTTCATTAGAAGGCAAACACATCAATATCAAAGGTAAAGTGAACGATGAAGCACTTTCAGGTGTGCTCGAAGGCGTCCCTATGTCTTGGCTAGTCATTATTGCTGTGCTATTATTGATTCTCACACTTACCGTTTCTCTCGCATTACGATCTGGAGGCTCCTCAGAATCATCACTTGATGGGACGGATGATTGGGATGATGAGTGGGAAGAAGAAGGAGAGCAAGTCTCGACTTATGCTTCACCATCTGAAGCAATGTCGGCAATACAATCACCCGGCGTCGATTATCAAAACCAGCAAACTTGGGGTCAAGAACAAGTTGGATATCAAAATGAGCAAGTTCCACAGCAGAATATTCAGCAATACCCAGCCCAACAACAAGTCCCTCAACAAGCAGCGCCACAACCTACAGAAGAACAATCCCAACAATGGACTGAGGCTCAATGGCAGGCCTACCAACAACAGTATAATGAGTACTATCAAGCCGGTGGCAAGCCCCCTCCCTCAAGTTAATTTCGAGTATCGTATCAAGTGATTTGATGCTCATCATACCCTAATATTCCAGTTTTGTTATTCCGTTTCCTTGATAGCAGAGTGGCGAGGTCGGCAGAGTTGCGAGGGAGTAGGAGGGCTGCTGACAGTGTACGACACTGAGGAAAGTCCCCTCTCCACCATGCAGGTGACCCGATTCAATTCGGGAGTCCGGGAGGACTGGCTCTGCTTAAGCAACGAACCGGTGCAGTCGAGTACTATGAATCCGAAAGGAGGAGATTGTCTGTTACTGGCTGAGACGAGCAACCACGCTGGTGCAAGTCCAAACAGTTCTGTTGACGCGTATGGAAGAGGAACGGGTAGGACGCTAAGTTGAATGCAGCTAACCGAAAGGCGAACAAAAAGGGGCTTACTCCCTACTCCCTCGCACCCTTACAAAATAATGATTTGTTGATAGGTTAAAATGAGTTTTCACCCTCATTCTAAAGATTATCTTCATTTGAAGATTCTATTCCATCATCTAAGTTATTGGTTACTGACTTTGTATCATCTGGTAATTTTGATTCGCTATTAATTGCCAAAGAATTGGTACTTAAATTTGGCATTTTTCTCAATTCCCTTTCAACTTCTCTTGTCGAGATGGATGATGGGTCGTTCCACATTCGCTGTCGGGTCAGTCCAGCCCCGCCTCTCTTAGAATTTCTCATAATAGAGCCAATAGTTAGAGTAATACCAATTATCAATAAAATGACTAAGAGATAATCAACCGTTTTCGATGATTTCCAGGATTCAGTTTCAATTGTGTTTTCGTTTCCTTCATCTAATTGGTCGGATGAAGTATTTTCATCAATTTCAGTTTCTACATCTTCAACAACAACTGGTGCTGTAGGCCAGTTGAATGTAACCCGCTTCTCTGCCCATGAAGAGAGATGTTCAATCCTAATCACAGCTTCAAATTCTCCATCCTGCGGGTCAATCGCCATTTCAAATACTCTAGAACTCTGGTTTTCCAACTGTTCTGAAACAATAATTGTTGTAAATAGACAATTGTTTTCGCAACTGAAGTTTACTTGTATTATTGCCGGGTCATCATGACTGTTTGGCCAGTGTAACACTTCAACAGTCAATTCCATACTCGGGCAACCTCTGATTGAGCCATATGAAAATGGGCATTGGTCAACTGCATCGTTGCGTCCATCATTATCGCTATCGCGTTGGCTAGGCGAGCAACCTTCAAGATTTGCAGTTTCATCAATTGGTGTTAGGTCACAAATGTCGATCAGATCATTGACTCCATCAGAATCGGTGTCTAATTGAGAAAGCGCGCACCCCGCATTATCAACCGTGGTCCCTATTTGAGTATCTGGACATTGGTCATCCAAATTACTTACCCCATCACTATCGCTGTCTAGCTGAGAGAGAGAGCAACCGTCTTGGTCCACTTCTAATCCAGATTCAGTATTTGGGCAGATGTCTAAATAATTCATCACCCCATCCCAATCGCTGTCAATTTGGTTATCGGCACAGCCTACGATATTGACACTCCAGTTTTGTTCAGTGTTAGGGCAGGAATCCATATCATCTGTTACACCATCATCATCAGTATCCTTTTGATAATCAGCACAGCCATATTCATCTACTGAGATTCCAATTGGAGATGTATTTGGGCAAATATCTTCAGCATCATTTAACCCATCGCCATCACTATCTTTTTGATAGTCAGAACAGCCATATTCGTCTACAGTAGAATTTGGGGCTGAACCTGGACATTGGTCAATCAAATCATTGACTCCATCAATGTCACTATCAAGATCGACCAAACGGCATCCAAAGTGATTTACTGAATCTCCAAGAGGGGTCAAAGCACAATTATCCAAACTATCTTCTATCCCATCACCATCGGTATCTGGGGTACCAATTTGTTGACTGATATACTTGCCCAACAGCAAATGTGCAGTTCCTGTAACATGTATGTCGTCAAAGAAAATAAACTCATCAACATTGGGTTCAATGTAATCGTTTGAGTCACAGGTGAAGCCAGAGTGGTGGCAAGCAGCATGAGTGACATTTGAGAATCCATAGAACGACCCATTCCAGTAAATAGACTCAAACATATCATAGACATTGATTAATTGAATGCTGATATTCAATGCACTTTCTCTTGCAAGCATTGCAGTGCCAAGTTTTGTATTAAAATCTATCACTCTTGCATGTAATGCTTGCTTATCACTATCTGATTCACCAGAATAAGTTGGGGTTTTTTCAAGCGGTGGCAAATTTAGGACAATAAGATCGGACGCTCCGTTAGAGGCGAGGTCATTGACATGGCCAACTAGGTAGTTTACTACCTTCTGGGTGTCAGTTTCCCCACTATTCAAGAGATTGTTTCCACCACCCCATACTGCCACTTTTTCATTAGGCCCAATCCAATTGTTATTGGTGTAATCTTCAATTTGTTTGCCAAGGTTTGGGATTACTAAGAAATTCAATCCATCTCCGGCTTCAGCTCCACCAAATGCGCGGTTTGAGCCTGAGTTACTTCCCCTTCCAGGCGATATTGAAAGACCCATTCCGGCAGCAACATGCTCGTTCCACATAAGGCCGGTAGAAAATCTCCCCGCGTTGTAAGGGGGCGATTCAGGAGTACCGTACGCTGCATATGAATTCCCCATATCGCTCAATGAGTCTCCAAATATTAGGAAATCTGAATGGATAGGAGCAATTACAGTTTGAAAAATGATAAACTTCATTACGTCTGAGTCTAGAATTTGGGTGCGGTTTTGGTCCCATAATGTGACTTTCAATGTGTATTCGTAAGAACCATTCCAGATTTCGAAAGCGGCCAAAGAAAATGGTATTGACCCATTTTCTGTTTGGAAACCAGTACCATTACCAGAATGCATCAGAGTCCCATTGTTGATGTATCCTGCATGAAAAGTGTAGTCGTATTGGTACTGATTTTGAGTTGTGTTGTCAATTCCAGCCCAAGTAATATTCCAATTGATGAATTCACCCGTTTCAAAGGCGTGAACATTTTCTAGGTTTCCAAAAAATGGCATTTCGATTGAAATTACCTCATTTCCTGTAATCATTTTTCCGGATTTGGCTGATGTCAAATCCCCTGTTAATGGCAGGATAAACAACATTGCGAGGCACAAAGCAAAAAATCTCGAATGAGAACTTATGGCTTCTTTCACGCTCACCGTAGGTGAGCGGGTGAAGTTTAACCTGTCGCTTCGCTCTCAACCTGTTAATTCTGCATCCATTGTTGACTCTGAAAGAGTTGCAACATTGTCATAATCCTGCCAATTCCCCTCGCCTTTTACCCACGAAATAATTTGACGATAAACTACAATCATTGCTGGAAGAAGGATTGCACTAGTTAGCAAGGCAAGGAAAATTAAGATCATCATGAGAGTGAAAAAGTTGCGTAAACCTGGGATTGCTAATGTTAGGCCAGCGGCCAAACCAGCAGAAGTAGTCACCGTAGTCTCAAAGATGGTTTGTCCTGTCCTTGCGACGGCTTTGACTATACCAGCAGGGGTCTCACCTTCTTCTCGAATCCTATCCATTACATGGATAGAATCATCGACTCCTATTCCAAATACAATGGTACTAATCATTGCTGTGAATACATTCACATTCACATCCCCACCGCGCATCAAAAGAGGTTGCCAAAGAACCACGACGCCAACAGCAGTCATTGTAAAGAACGCAAGTCTAGGACTTCTAAACAGAATTGTCATAGTGATTAAGAGGACAATCATTGTGGCGATAGTTGCGTCCATTTGAGCGTTGTGAACGCCTTTGTTTATGTCTAATGAAACCGGCAGTCCACCAGTTAATAACGAGTTTTTCACACCGTCGACCCCCATTGCATTACATGATAATGCATCATCACATCCACCTTCTGAAAGATAGGCATCAAGTTGGTCCCTCAATTCTCCAGCGATACCCAGTGAAATGTATGGTTGATTGACATATACCAATGTTTTTGTCTCACCCAAATTGGCTAATGGTTCATTCATTAACATAGAACGAATTTCGTAAGAAAGTGTGTCAAAAGCGATGTTAATCATTGTCTCTCTTGATGTTGCTGAAGTGATAACAATATCACCAGAAATAATGCATTCTAATTGTGCTGGGTCATCCCAACAAGGTGAGTGCAATATTTCCCATAATGAGCGGTCATACATTTGTTGGCCAGACAGATTTACATTAATATGAACTGCTTTGAGAATGGTTACAAGGCTAATAGAAGTGGTATTTGCTACGTGATTAATTTTTTCTTCTTGCATATTTTCTATTGAATCTAAGACTTCTAAATGGCGAATCGGTGCCACATTATCAACCATACCGCGGTCCTTTGCATCAATGATGAACATATTTGTTTGTCCGCCTTCAAACACTCTAGAATACTCAGCCAATGCTTCGTATGACTCCAAACCAGGGGGTACCTCATCACTTGAACCAGTTATGTCCTTTCCAAGCTCGGCACTAAGATAGAACGCACCCAAACTGCTGATTAAGAATGCTACGATTATCACAACAAAAGCACCTCTTACTGGTACCTCACCTATCTTCTCCCAAATTTTCTCCGCTTTCTTCCCGCCTGTCTTTCTATAGCGAACTAGCCAACCTAGAGCGGGCACTAAAATGATGCTGAAAAAGAAGGTGCAGGTTATGCCAAGAACAAGTGTAATTCCTACTGTTCTCATTGGCTGGATCGGTACTAACCATTCCCATGCCAGCACACTAAATCCAATTATTGTGGTTATGGCTGAGAGTAGAACCGCGTGGCCAGTTGTCATCATTGAATGTACGGTAGCGTCTAAGTACAGTTTTTTGTCCCACGCATCAATTTCTTCGACAACTTCACCGTCTCGTAGAGCTTGAGCGACGGCTACTGCATTTTCTTCTAACAATTTGTTTCTAGTTTCCTCAATTCTGTTGATTAAATGAAGCGCATAGTCAACGCCTAAGCCGATTAATATCGGACCGGCGGCAATAATCATCGGCGTGAGCATAATATCTAGGATTACAGTGGTACCAAAAGTCACTGCTAATGAAAGGATAATCGGTGTACCACAGATGATAATCACCTTTGGGTTTCGGTGAAGCGCTATCATTGCCAAACACACCAATGCTAGACTAATGGGCAACATATCTTCTAATGCTAGGTAAATAGCATCTGATACATCATGGAGAACTGGTGTAAGTCCTGTCACAGTTACTGCGTGGCGAGTAGGTATTTCTTCCCATCTTTCTTCATTCATACTTGAGAGTTTAATTCCGTCATAATCACGGTCGCATAAGGGGTCGTCAAATTGATTGTAAATATCGGGGTTACTTGCACATTCAGTAATTACAGTTTTAACATGCTGGATGAATGCCTTATGGTCAAGGATTTCGTTGCCGTCAGGGTCGGTTCGGGGGTCAATATCAGTTCCCTCCATCTCAAAGCGAATTCCCATAACCACTACCGCAGTGTCCCATATTCCATCCCCATTTGAATCTACAACGAGGTTTTCGAGTGCCTTACCAAGATTTTCAACTGTGTTGTTAATTTGATCTTGATTGGTAGGAATAACGTAGGTGTCTCGCGGGTCTTGATTTGTAATTTGACAATCGGATGAGGTTAGGATTGGAAGACCATATTTTTCCACTGCACAAGCAAATCGATTAGGCGCAGAGTTGCCTTCTTTGATTAGTTGTGAAGCACTGAGTATCCATACTACACCGTCTTCGGTTCCTCTATCTTCTTTGTTCCAATCAATGCCTCTAGCGTATCGATTCAATTCTTTATTGTCATCGTCGCCTTCAAGGTAACTTATCTGTTGAAGAATAGCAACATCTGTAATGTTTTCAGTGCCACGTAAAGATTCATCTTCTATTGCGTTATCAGTATGAATATACAGTAACACAATGTCTGTCGACCATTGTTCCCTGACATCAAGTAGCAATTCAGTGGAATCGGCTCCATCTGGAAGGTAGATTTCAACATCCCCATTGATTTGTTGGCCAAAATCCATGGCATCTTTACCCACTAGTAAAGTGAGGAGAATCATTACGATAACAATTGGCCCAGGAGACCTGAATATCGTCCGATAGAATCGTCTTGCTTGGCCCTCAATGAGTGAATGTGTCCAATCTCCGACTAGCGTAGCTCTGTCGCGGAATTCATTACTGATTTTTATGTATGTGGCTATTCCTGTATGTTGTTTCAATGATGAGAGCCTGTCGCGCAGGTCAAAGCCGGTCTTCGAACTCGCTTCCTCCTCTACCATTGTTCATCCGTGTTGCCTCGCCCACATCAATAATTCGCCTCAATATGATATTGAGGCTTAGTTGAAGGGTGGCTTAATCTAAGCCGAAGTTCCGGACAATCAAGCGCTTCATAATGCCGCGAGTTCCCTGAAGAACTAATCCCGTAAATATCAAGCTAATTCCAAGCATTGAAATCCAAGCAGCAGTCAACCCTGGTCCAACAGTCAGGTTCAGGTCAATTGTTCCTCCAGTGAAATCATTCACTCGATTGAGGGCCCTCATACCGATTGCCGACCCTAAAGTAACTAGTCCAGCGCCAGGAAGTCCAAATGCTAAGAACGGTTTTTTCTGAGAGAGTGAAATTAATGCGTAAGATAGCACTGTGAATCCATGGCTCATTGCTGTGAATCTAGAACCTTTAGGTACGTCGTAGCGAATAATTGTGGGGACTTCTTTAACTGCCAAGCCATATTCGTTGCATTGTTCAAGCATCTCCAATGTTGATTCCATGCCATTTTGGGCTAACTTAATTCTATCCAATGCGTTACGTGAAAACGCTCTAAATCCACTTTGAGTATCTTTGATGGATAAATCACTAGTCAGATTAGACGCTGCAGTTATCACCTTGACGCCCAACTTTCTATATGCGGGCATATCATCTCCTGAGCCTCCTTCAACAAATCTTGAACCGATGACGAAATCTGCATCTCCTGATAGAATTGGTTCTAACAAAACCGGAATATCGTTTGGGTCATGCTGCCCATCACTGTCAAGGATGACTAAAGCACTAGCATCTTTCTCTAAGGCATATTGAAAAATTGACTTTAATGCAGCACCGTAGCCTTTGTTATCTCGGTGATGTATGACTGTTGCACCAACATTCTGAGCGATGCGGGCGGAAGAATCTGATGAACCGTCATCAACGCAAAGCACATCATCTGAGTGTGAAAGGGATTGTAGGACAACACTACCAACGGTTTCTTCTTCGTTGTATAGAGGCATTCCCACAATGACGGGGCCTAGGACGGTATTTTCTCCCATCTTATTATATCCGCTCACCGCGCGGTATTTAGCCGTTTAGCAGTCATTATCAATTAATTATAGAAAAATAGAGTGTCGGGGCAATCTTTGCAGTCGCCCCGACACGAGGGCATTTACTTGTTCGAAAACTACTGACTAAAGCCAGAGTTTGAGATGTCACACTTCATTTTGAGAATAATTACTGTTCAATGAATTGGCTGACTGTTGTCACAGCTCGCTCACCATCTAACACTCTTAGTAGAGCATTCAAATTAATGATTAGAGGGACATATTGCTGTCCGTCAGAAGTGCTGTAAGTTGAGCAGTCAGAAAAGGCGCTACTGTTGATAGACACCTTTAGGGCGCCTCCAGCGTTGCTTTTTCTCACATATCCAACCAACAGAGTCTGTGGTTCTTCATTATCTTCGTTCTCATTCTGGGCTATTTGTTTTGTATTTTTTTTACTCATTTGTTTTTCAACTCCTTGACACTTTCACTTCATGGTTTTACGAATCCTGATTCGGTGCCGAGAACTAGCCCTGAGAAGCCAGGGTCCACCATATTATCGCAGAGGGCTGGCTAAATAATGAAAGTGAAGAGTCAGGTTCCCTAAGGGAAAATTGCTGAAAGTGAACCTCTCTAAAAACATCCAATTAAATTACTGAGTTATGATAAAACGCGTCCACAATACGCACGCAATAGTCAAGTGGGCTTGCTATGTCGGCCCATCCATCATGCACTGCTTAGTTACTGGAGGTGCGGGTTTTGTTGGCTCTCACCTAGTTGATTTACTTCTACAATCTGGTCACAGCGTTAGCATCTATGATAACTTCTCATCCGGTCGTCGCGAATTCCTCTCCCACCATGGTGATAATGTAGCCGTCATTGAAGGTGACTTGTTGGATTTA
>CAUZFJ010000006.1:0-15650 GCA_963579105.1 Candidatus Thalassarchaeaceae archaeon | reverse complement strand
GCGATAACTGCTTTTCTCTTAGCAATTAACACCCAAACTACAAACAGTACGAATAGAAAACACGAGACGATGTTCACATGGTGGTAAAATGCAAGAAATTCTTCTTCATCAATATACTTCGATATACCCAAAACATCTAGGAAAATAAATTTACTCAAATCTTCCATTGTTAGGATTGAGGGCAAGCCTTGATTCAATAACCACGGTTGAATGTAATCATCAATCAAGATTGCAGCCGGTCCAGCAAGAAGGGTTACCCACCGCATGAAAGCAACAATTCGCAATACCTTAAATCGCCCTTGTAATTCTTCATCAATTGGCGTGATAGAACTATAATTTTCCAATTCTTGGTTCACTCGGCATTCACTCCATCGTTTGTCGGCACTTCACCTGGACCTGGAGGGCCTTGTGGTGGACCTTGTGGTGGACCTTGTGGTGGACCTTGTGGTGGACCTTGTGGTGGACCTTGTGGCGGACCTTGCGGCGGACCTTGTGGTGGACCTTGTGGTGGGCTTGGTGGAGTCGGTCCTACTGCTGGGTTATCTGGTGAAGGTGGCATTCCCCCTTGCGCGTTCATTTCTGGAGGCATTGGGCCGGGCGGCATCATTCCTTGCGGCATTGCTCCCGGCGGCATCATTCCAGGGGGCATTCCTCCAGGTGGCATTTGACCAGGCGGCATCATTCCTTGCGGCATCATTCCAGGAGGCATTCCTCCAGGGGGCATCATTCCAGGCGGCATTGAGCCCGGGGGCATCATTCCAGGAGGCATTGCTCCCGGCGGCATCATTCCAGGAGGCATTGGGCCTGGTGGCATATTTCCATGTGGCATTGGCCCCGGTGGCATCTGATTTACTGGAGCCTTCTCTTGTACGAGTGCAGGGGTTAGTATAGGTTCTTGAGATGCTATCTCAGGTTCGACCAATGTCGGCGGGGCACTCAATGCTGGAGGTGGTCCGGAAGGGGCGGCTGGTGGGCTAGAATCTTGTACAGGTGTTGAGATTGGTGCAGAAACCGGTGTGGAAACCGGGGCAGAAACCGGTGCAGAAATAGGTGCATGAGCAGGGGCTAGAAGGTTGGTCGCGGTTGGTGTTGCAACCGCTTCTTGAACGGGAATTTCAGCACTGAAAGCGCTGGCTAGTGGGTCTGTTGTTGGCGCCGCCGCAACAGCAACAGCAGGTTCAGACTCAGTTCCAAAATCGACTAATGCACTTCCAAAAGCCGCATCAAATATGCTTCCTCCAACAGCACTTCCTTTTCCATCTGATTGAATTGGTTTCCTGAAACTCTCCGCAATTCGAAGGTCGGATGGATGTGGCCCTAATTCAACTAATTGACCACCAGCACTTGATTGATACTCTAGTTTAAACAACCAAGCCCCAGAATCTGGATTGACAAAATATGAGTAATCTTGGCGAATACCTGCTTGAATCTCACTTGCAGATTCGTTTGCCTCGGCCTTTCCACCATCCATAGTCCGCATTCTAGGAATAATACCAGTTACTGTTTGAGCACCTTCATTTGTAACTTCAATTACGATTCTGAGAGCATCTCTATCATCATCATCAATATCATCTTGAATGCAGTGAATACGAATCTTGAGTGCCCCACTCTGCACAGTGAATTCTTCGCTCATGCTTACTCCCAACCCTGCCGACAGCCGCCACATTACTTGAAGCGCACCCCGCCGTGGGCTCTAAATCAGGAATCATCTTTCTTTTTTTCAAACAATTTTGCTGAGTTTTCCAGCAATGTTTGAGGTATTAATCAAGGTTAGCGCAGATGTTTGCGTAGTGCTGGAGGCAAACTAGTACCATCCACAACTATCGAGCCAACAGTCAAATCAATTGAACTTTGATGTGTGTGCCGTTTGTGGATCAATATCAAGTCACGAATGCCAAATAGTACCATCCCTAATACTGGGATTGCATACTTCATTTTTCGTAATGCCCTTGCATCCCAATCACTTTTCACTAATGGTTCCCCATCTTCTAGTACTACTGCTAAACCAAACCAGCGTTGGGCGTAAGAGCGTCCGTAGCGAATTCCTGTGAATTTGTGATAGAGATAATTCCCAGAGAAAATCAAGAACCAATCTGCCAAGAAAAGTACGGTTCCTTTGCCACCAGAAAGTGCCAATCCGAGGTTATACGCCTGAACGATACTGGCCGCTTGGCCTCCCAAAATTGAGGTTAGTAAATACAGCACTCCCATCACAAAAATAGTATCAAGCATGTAAGCGAGTGCGCGCGTGGATGCTCCTGCGAGTATCGTCCCTTCGGGGATTACCCAGTGTCCCCCTGCAGCCTTTACTGCTTCTTTAGCTGGGTTGATAAATTCACCTGGGTGTGTGGAAATCGGGTTCTCTTGGTCGGTCATCTCGCCACCTCTCAATAACTTTGGAGGACGTGCCACGCCTCAAGTTTCCTATCTCTAACCCACTCAAGCCAAGCCTCCCAATCGCCATCATGACGTAGGGTATCCGGGTTGCCAACAACGATTAGGCCACGGCGGGGTCTGGTGATAGCAACATTGAGCCTTCTGCGGTCAGATAAAAATCCAACATCGCCATCATCATTTGCTCTTACAGTTGATAGAACAATGACTTCTTTTTCACGGCCTTGATACCCATCGATACTTCGAATTTCAAGGCCGCGGGCTTCTTCATCACCTTCGCCCGCTAGAATTCCTTTGCCATCAAACAAATCAGTCAGTAATTGGACTTGGCCGTTGTAGGGTGAAACAACGCCAATATCGCTAGGCTTTAGGTCACCAGCCTCGAGTAATTGTTCAACTATTTTCACAACCCATCCAGCTTCATCTCGGTTGACCCGAGACTTGCCGTCAACTGCTAACTCCTCAGCACCATCTATTGGCACAAAAGCAACGGGGGCGTCCCAATCAGGCCATAAGAAGCCGGCAGGTGCTATTCTCTCATCAGCGCTTACACCATTCTCAAGTTGATTATCATAATAGCGTGCTGAACAGTATTCAGCAATAACTGGATGCATTCGATATTGAGTTTTGAGCATGGTTGGAGTCATTCCAACATCTATCATTCGCTCAAACAGACTTCGTCTCAAACCATCCTGTTCCGCTCTGCGAGAAATTACAGTAGGTGGTAGTTGGCGATGGTCTCCAACTAAAACAAGCCGGCGACAGTGTCGCATGATGGGAACCCATGTCGCCGGTTCAATTGCTTGAGTCGCTTCATCAATCAAAATGTTGGAAAATTTTCGTTGACCAAGAATTTGATGCCCGACTCCAATACATGTAGAGCAGATGACTTCTGCACCATCAAGCACATCGTCACTCATTGCTGTCTCAAGCGCTCGAATTGCTTTCCAGCCCATCTTTAAGTCGCGGTGTGCAAGCCCTTTCTCCTTGCCTTTGAAAGTAGATAGACGTCGTTGCAAATTTTCCTGAAGACCTAGTAATTCCCGGACCTCTTCCTGAAACGGGTGCTCCTCTACTCTCGCACGTACAGTTGCGGAACGAAGTTGTGCTCTCACTTTTACCGGTTGGCCGATCCTCACAGCTTTCACTCCAAGTTCCAAAAGCCCCTCTAGCAAGTTATCAACCGCAACATTACTGTCAGCAGTTGCTAAAATTGGGCCGGTACCTTGCTTGGCCCATCCTTGAAGGATTCTTACCGCGGTGTGGGTTTTACCAGTTCCTGGAGGGCCCTGAATTAGACTGAGCCTAGATGTCATTGCGCTTTCAAAAGCATTTTGTTGGCTTTCATTCAATTCATTTGGACTAAAAACATCACGCCATTTAACGCCACGAAATTCAGGTCTCATCTTTGCTGAATCATTGATGTCTCTAGGTCTTCCAAGTAGTAAATCTGAGAGTGTGGTTGGCGGGTCATCTCGAAGGATTTCACGGAGTGCATCCTGCATTCTATCGTGAGCAACCCGATTTGCTCCCCGATCAATGCGCCAAGCGCCGGTTCTGACTTTGTCAAGATTTTCAGAAACAACAACTGAGAGAGAGTTGCGTTTTCGTGTTAGAACAATGCCTTCAACTGTGATTTCTTTTAGTGGATTATTACGACATATAGTGACAATATCACCTTGTGAAAAACGGTGATTACCAAGGTTTTTGCCTTTTTGGGCAGAGAATTTCACAACTCTATCACCAAAAAGCCAGCCGCTATTTCTAGCCATTACACCTATCAGAGTGTAGCCATGCTCCACCAATTTTTGTTTGGACCAATGACGCAATCGCTCTTCAACTTGCTCCATTTCATCTTCAAGTTCCCAAGTGATTAATCGCGAATATCGGTTATGAAAATCTTGGGCACGAATGAAACGGGTAGTATCACCATCTGATGAGAATTCAGGTGTATCTCCACCATCCCCTGGTTTGAGACGACGCACACCACCTCTCTTGCCGTCTGCCACATTTTAGGCGGAACATCTGTTGTCCTTCAACCTTCCAATTGTGTAATATCGCCATAGGCGGTGGAATAATGCATACAGCGGAAGGTGAGTATTATACCTTAATCGTGCGTGGATATAGAGTGAGGCAAATGTTCGGACGCTGGCGAAAGGCAAAGGATGAGTCAGGTTTAACCTGCCCCTTATGCAACGAAGTATCTCCAGAAGGTACCGAAGAATGCCCGAAATGTTACCATCAACTCGGAAAAAGTATTATCGACCAGGATGAGAGTGTTTCTGAAGAAGTTAGCACTTCTATTTTTGACGAGTTGTTAGCCGAAGATGAAGAAGGTGATGATAGCGAAATTGTTGATTGGTCAAAACATACCTTTGAAATTGATGAAGTGACGATTGATGTCAGCCAGTACGAAGAGGATTCGGATTCAGTCGCTTTGTCCGCGGCCCCTAACTTTGCAGCTATCGAAGCCGATGCACCAAGTCAAATTCCTAAAGTTGCTGAAGAACTAGAAGAAGGCCAATATGAACTCAGTGTATCAGATGCACCCAAGAATGTAGAGAAGTTCGTTGTACCAACTTCAAAGGATGTTCAGACAATTGAAGAGCCAACCCATCAGGTTGACCTAGTCGTGCCATTATTGCCAAAAGGAGCCTCAGAAAGCCCTCAAGAAGAGGAGTCACTATCTGACCCATCAGAGGTACCAGAGGAGAAACAAGAATCCTCATCTAAAGATAATTCACAAGCAATCCCTACCCCTGCGCCCGAGCCTGCGCCCGAGCCAGTTGCTGAACCTGTGGCCGAGCCAGCAGCCGAGCCAGTTGCGGTCCCAACAATTCCTACACCAGTGGTTCCTACACCAGTGGTTCCTACGCCGGTGGTTCCAGCAACGTCTCCTGCAGTGGCTCCAAGCACGACTCCTCCAACTTTACCAGTTACACCACAGGCGAATGCTACCTCAATTCCAAAGGGAACTTCAGAAGCCAAGCCAGAGATTCCAAAACTTCCAAGCCTCAATTCCGCGGCAACAAATGGTGCGGTATCGGCTGCAACGCCTGCCATCCCATCGGTACCAACTACACCCGTACTTCCAGCAGTTCCATCATCAAGACCAGATGCGAACGCATTCAAACCGGACGCTGACTTGGATGTTGATGCTAGTGAAGAATCAACTTCAGCAACACCACCTGACCTTGACAATCAGATGTGGCCATGGCCTCAGGGAGAATCTCATGATGACCTTACCGTAAGGAGGGCATTGCGCCAAGTAATGGAATCCGTGAAGAGCGGTGATTTGGATGGGGCGGCTAGAGACATGGACAAACTAGGACCCCACCTTGGTGACCGAAAAGAGATTCTTTTCCATGTTGGTGTTGTACTAAAGAAATTGGGTCGAGAAGAGGCACTTCGTCGAATGCTTGAGACTGCGCGTAGACTTCATCCCGAAGACCAACATGTCGCAACAGCACTCACCAGTCTAGGAATGTAATCATAATTTGATGGGTTCATAAGGGATGGAAACATCTCGTACTCTATGTGCGATTTATTTGCTATGAGTTGTAATCAAGAAGACAGAGCAACGCAGAGTTTGCCGCGTTTCGCTGGTTTTTCTGGCCGAAATCCCCACGGATGGGGTATTGGTTGGTACGAAGGCGGCAGTGCTCGCATAGAACGGGCTCCTGGACGAGCAGATTATTCTGAACAATTCCTAGAATCAATTGAGGAAGCCCGTAGTTCCAATCTCATAGCTCACCTACGTTACGCCACACATGGTAGCCAAATTACTTGCAATTGCCACCCGTTCGTTCGACAATACCGGGGGCGTGATTGGATTTTTGCTCACAACGGTTGGGTTACGGGCGCCAAAGATCATCCGATGTCTGAAGGCAGTACTGATTCAGAACAAATATTCAACCATATTATGGATGAGATTGAGTGCTATCAGTCGCGCGGGGAAATACGCGGTACTATCCCTGCTTTGAAACACGCAATAGCAACTGTGTTTGAGCGCTATGGAGACGACATCAATCTAAATTTGCTGATTTCCGATGGCAGTATGATGTACGTTTTCCATCACTATCCTGCTAAGCCAATGTACCTCATTCGCCGCTCCAAATCGTATGGGGGGGCAACTCTAGTATCTACTAAGGAACTAACAGGAGAACATTGGGTTCAACTAGAAGCAGACCGTTTGCTGGTTCTAGACCGTGGCGAGGTTTTGCAATATAATCACCCACTTATTTGATTTTTTCAGACATTGTTGTTTGGCAAAATCATAACACCATATAACCATTCGAGCATCATGATGCAGGGGACACCGACCCTCATCATTGATGATGAGTTATTACTGCGGCCGGCTGATGTTGAACATCTTGACCAACTAGTCATCGCATTTGAGGAATCAATGCCGGAAGTCGTTGCTGGTATGCCTTGGTATGATGTTGAAGATGAGATGTATGTTCAACTTGAGCAGTATCTTTACGATGTAGGTAAAGGCGGTAGAATTGGCAGGGCCCATCATTGGGTAATTATTGACAAATCAAACGAGGAGTTGCTTGGACTTGTTGCATTTGACCGATACACTCGGGTACGCGAGGCTCATTGGAATCTAGGCTATTGGGTCCGAAGGTCTGCGACTAGAAGAGGAATCGCGAAGCGTTCTGCAAACAAATCACTAGATTGGATTTCTACCTCACAAGGCGGCCCTACTTCTGTAGAAATTACCGTTGACCCAAAGAATGAGGCCGGATTAGCCACTTGTAATTCAATGGTTAAAAAGTGGCGAGGGGAAAGAGTAGAACAGGTTGATGGCGAGGTTGAAATCGCTGGTGAAATGCGTCATCACATTACCTTTATTCTGCCTAGATTACCCTTAACAGAATTAGATAATTCCCAAAGAGGAAAGGTTTGGTTGTCGTTGGATACTGATGATTTATGCCATCATCCAAAGGTCTATGGGCATCCAAAACGCTCGAAACGTAATTCTCCTCAAGCGTACAAAATGAGTGATAGGCTGGGCAAATCTTGGGATGGGTTCATTCGATGGAGAGAGGGGAGAGGAAAAGGATTACCAGTAACTCTTTTTGTCATCGCTGAGCAGTTAGAGGATGTCCAATTTGCTACTAATTTGAAACAACTTTTATCGAAGGATGATACTGTTACCATTGGCTGTCATGGCAATAAGCATAGATGCTGGTCAGCATGGCCAGAAGACAAAGCAGGATTTGCCAATGAACTTTCACTTTCAATTGAAAAACTTTCAGCATTTTCGGGTGAAAAATTCCGCCCATGGTTCCGCGCTCCTGCGGGTTACATTGCTCCTTGGATGATTGAGGTACTAAGCCAACATGGAATTACACTTGATTCGTCAGGAAGTGTGACTAGAATTAGTGACAGAAAAGTCGGTGTGAAATCTGGCTTTGAAAATGTCAGGGACATGGCTTGGAACAAAGGCATAGTTGAACGGTATTGGTACTCTCGCTTTGGCATACCTGTGACAGGCCCTGCCCTGCGAATCCCATTTTTGAAAAGTTTAGCTAAACAGCAATGGTTCAAACTTACTAAAGATGCTAAGTGTGTGAATGAAAATGACCTCTTAACTCCAAGTCACATGGTAGATTCATTGTATTGGCATTTGCTTGACCACTCCACCTCTGATGGGCATTGGTCTCCCCCGCTACACCCTACATTAGATGGCGAACCTTGAGTCAGCGAAATCAATTTGTCATATAGGTCGTCCCGGGTCTTCAAATCGGAACCGATATAATGGCTTGACCATCGGGCTTCCAAATGGACTCCATAGCACAGGGGCCGGAATGATGCAAGTGAGCGTCTGGTTGGTGAAAAGAAATGAGCGGATTTGATTATGTCATCAGTATCGGAGGGGCGGCCGGACAAGGCATCGCAACTCCTGGGAATATCCTCGCTCGCCTTTTTGCTCGTCGGGGAATTCACATGTACGCCTACAACGCCTACCAATCTATCATCCGTGGTGGGCATTCTTTCCTCACCGTCCGGTGCAGTGACCGTGAAGTTCGCACTCACGGTGATGTCATAAATCTGATAATCTGCCTCAATCAAGACACAATGGACCGACACCTCGAGCACCTTGGTCCTGGAACTTCAGTCATCTATAACAGCGACACTATCGAACCTGGGGAATCGGCAGAAGGAGTTCAACTCTGCCCGATGGCTGTGGGTGAGTTGGCTGGTAAAGGTGCAAATAAACTGATGCAGAATACGGTGGCCATCGCAGTCGCTTGCCAACTAATCGGAATAGAGTTCGCCGCACTTGCAGACGTTCTCAATTTCCAGTTTTCAGGCAAGAGTGAGGAACTCGTGGCTGCGAATGTAGAAGTCGGACAGGCAGCATATGATTACTCGGCAGATAATTTCCAACCTGCCTCACAGCAGGCACCAGCGCCCAGTGAACCGCTCGCGGTTTGGGCAGGAAATCAGGCATTCGCTATGGCGGCTGCTAGCGCCGGCGTCAAGTTCTACTGCGCTTATCCAATGAGTCCTTCAACCGGCATCCTACACTGGATGGCGGCCAATGCTCGCGAACTCGGTATCATGGTGCGGCAGGTTGAGGACGAAATTAGCGTCATCTGCATGACTGTTGGTGCGGCCCACGCGGGCTGCCGTTCAATGTGTGCCACCTCCGGTGGTGGATTTGCGCTGATGACCGAAGGCGTTGGTGAAGCCGGTATGATGGAGGTACCAATTGTCATCGTCAATGTGCAGCGTGCTGGACCCTCAACAGGGGTTCCCACAAAAACAGAGCAAGGTGACTTGTGGCAGGTACTCGGTGCAAGTCAGGGTGACTTCCCGAAATTAATCCTCGCCCCTAGCAGTCCCCTAGATGCTTTCCAGACCATTCCCGAAGTGTTCAACTTAGCAGACAAGTACCAGTTGCCAGCGATAATCATCTCCGACTTGCTGATATCCGATGAGACTTCAACTATCAATCCAGATTTGCTTGATATGCACCCGGTCATCGACCGTGGTGAACTCATCACCGAAGCCGGAGACGACGCCGATAATTACGAGCGCTACAAATTCACAGAAAGTGGTATTTCCCCGCGCGCTCTTCCTGGTATCCCTGGATACGAGCACATTGTCGCTAGTGATGAGCATATGCCAGATGGCGTACTAATCAGTGACGAATTCACTCACCCGCACAAGCGTCGGGCAATGATGGAGAAGCGACAGCGCAAGATGCCCGGTCTGCTGAAAGATCTACCTCCTCCGGTAATTGTTGGAGATTCCAACGCCGAGGTTACTTTGGTAGGTTGGGGCTCAACCGCTGGTGTTATTCAGGAAGCCATTGAACAACTTGCCGCTATTGGCGTCGTTGCCAATCACCTGCACTTCAAGTGGATAGTTCCATTCCATGCAGATGAGGCGGTTGAATTATTGTCTTCATGCAAGCGTACCATTCTCATTGAGAACAATTACTCCGGTTTGTTCCACCGCTATATGCGGGGTGAGACCGGATTTACAGTTGATGGCCACATCCGTAAGTATGACGGCGAGCCATTCAAGCCACATCACATTGTGGCGGCGGTTCAGAGGCAACTCGAAGGAGACGAGACGATTTCTGTTCCATATGAGGAGATTATCGTTTAAGGTGGTGAATTGATGAGTGAGACAAATACACAACTAACTTTGACAGCGAAGGACTTCAAGGGTAAGGTAGACCCTGATTGGTGTCCTGGATGTGGCGACTTCGGCGTACTCAGTGGGCTACAACGAGCGGTTTCAGAACTAGGCCTACAACCGCATCAGATTCTAACAGTCAGTGGTATTGGGTGCTCGTCAAACCTGCCGGGCTTCTTCAAGTCCTACGGTATGCACACCTTACATGGTCGGTCTTTACCCCACGCTTCTGGGGCTAAACTTGCTAATCACGAGATGACGGTTATTGCTACGGGAGGTGATGGGGATGGCTACGGCATCGGCGGTAACCACTTTACCCATACTAGTAGACGTAACCTCGATATTCTGTATCTAGTGATGAACAACCAGATTTACGGTCTTACCACCGGTCAAATTTCTCCAACCAGTGAGGTTGGTATGAAGACCAAGAGCACCCCTCATGGGAGTGTAGAATTACCAATTAACCCGATTGCAAATGCAATCACCTTTGGCGCGACATGGGTAGCAAGAGGTTACACTGGTAACATCAAACAGTTGGTTAGATTGATCAAAGAGGGTATTGAACACAAGGGCTTTGCCATACTTGACGTGTTCAGTCCTTGTGTGACATTTAACAAAGTCAACACCTATCAATTTTTCAGACCGCGAGTTCAGCCGCTCGAAGACATTGAGCATGACTCGAGTGATTGGAAGCAAGGCATGGAGAAGGCAATGGTTTGGGGTGATGTTATTCACACAGGTGTATTCTTCAAGACCAACACACGATTGACACTAGAGGAACAGGAACCGGTGCTTGATGAGGGTGGGCCACTAGCCCACCGTGAACTCAGTCTCAACAATGAGCAGACCGAACGCATTGTTTCACGAATGATGTGAGTGTTGTTAACTAAGGCGGCTCAAAGCCAAGTAAAGCCCTCTTTACTAACAAGCAAATGTTGTAAATTTCGCTAAATTTACAATTGAAACAAGAAAGTCTACCAATATCCCCCCCCACTTTGCTTAATATATGTCTATACTTCAGCCAAAGATATGGGACCACGTAGTTTGACCCCCTTGATTTTGACCGCACTGATGATAATGATGAGCTGGGGTGCTCTCATGGATGCAGTGGAAGAAACTGAAACCGATGAAAATTCATCGGCTTTGGAGACCAAAGATGTTGTACTGAAAGCCCCTTCACCGGGACACGTAGTATTTGCTGAGTATATTGGAGGGCAGAATTGTCCTCCATGTTACGGAAGTGCATCTCCTTCATTGACTCAGTTGAAAGGTAGTAACACAGATGAATTTGTATATATTTCCTACATTTCAGCCCAATACCAAGTTCTTCGAACTTCTCAAGCAGGGGAAAGTTCCCCAATTAACCGGATTTCTCATCTAGATTCTAGTGGCTCTAACAGTGCGCCAAGAGCGTATTTCGGACAGTGCGCCCATGGTTCGACAACTTGCTATAAATCTGGTGCAGGTGGCACTAATACCTACGACAATCTCTTCAGTGGTTCTGGCGGCATGAGCAACAATATGCATTCTACTGTAAATGATTACGCTATGTCTGTGACACAAACTCCAAACGGGAACGATGTTGATATCACAGTTGAAGCAACTTACCTCGGTACTGGAACAAAGACTGTTTCGGTTTTCGCAGCAGTAACAGAGTATACCTGCCACTCATATCCATATGCTGACGGCTCAAAGCCACATAATTGCTTCAAGAAGTGGTTGACTAATACAGCAAACAATGGCTTTGCTCAATTGACTCTTTCGTCAACACCTGCTTCAGTCTCATGGACAGTTCCAAAATCAACTGTTTACAATGGTGATACATCTAACATGTTGACTGTAGCCGCTCTTCAAAGTGGTTGGTCATCTGGCGCAACACGATACGATGTCTACTCTGCAACAGATAGTGACATGAATCCAATGGATCTCTCTGTAACTGATATGACTGTTACAAACCTTGATGCAACTTCCGGGGGATTCCAAACTGGTGATATGCTCAAATTAGATGCAACTATTGGCAACACCGGTCAGGAAGACTATTCGGCAGGCGGCCAAATCCAGTTCTATCAGGTAACAAGTTCAGGCTCTGAAGTCGCAATCGGCCAAGCAGTTTCGCTAAATAGCCTAACAATCGGATTAACACAGTCAGTTTCTGCTCAATTCGATACAATCAACACTCCAATGGACTCAAGTGACCCTAGCACGGTTTTCCGTGTCAAGTTGACCGGTACTACTGGAGAAAAGAACGTTGGTTCCAATAACATGAGAGATGTTGGAGTTGCTCACGATCTAATCCCAACGACCAGCAAGCCAATTTCAACTGGTCAAACATCAATTCCTCGCGGTCAAACTCTTGACTTTGAAGTCACAGGAATGTCAAACGATAATGTTGACGACATGAGCACTATGTCCGCTGAATTTGAAACCAGTGTAAATGGTGTAAACCAATGGACAGATGCGTGGGTTACTGGCGGTACTCTGATGGGTGCTGGTGGCGGTAACGAGCGATTCTTGTTTACCGTTTCACCACCAAACTCTGCAAGCAGTGGAGGATATGACGTGCGCGCCAAGATGATTGATGCACGCGGACAAATTGGAGAATGGTCAACAGTTAACAGCAACGCATTCACACTACAGAATGGATTGCCGATGGTTGTAACTTCTGAAAACCTAGGCGAAGTTCCACTAAACTGCCCAACCTATCCAGGTCAGCCAACAGTTAAGGTTGAAACAATTGAACAAATTGATGTAACAGGATTAATTTGCGATGCTGAAACACCTCTTGACCAATTAGTCATTTCAAGCACTAACCCTGCCTTCCGAGAGTGGGACCCAGTTAGCGGAGAGATTGAAGTTAGATTTGATTCAGTTAACAAGAACCCACAAGGAGAGGTACTAACCCAACCATTACAACTCACAATAAACGATGGTGAAGATGGCAACAGCGGTACACTCAACATCATGGTTATTGAAAACGGAGCACCACGTTGGTCCTCATTACCAACCCAGTCCTTCAACGAGGGATCTGGAACCTCCATCATCCTGACACCATACCTATCAGACACCGATAGCAGTGGCGAATCAGCAAGCCCAATGGGACTTGTGTTGAGTGTTGAATACATCTCGAACAACTCATTGTTAACCGCTCAGTTAAATGGTCATACTCTGAACATTGATGCGGTGGATGACACAGTATTTGGGACCGGTTTGATAACTGTAAAAGCATTAGATTCTGATGGCCAATTCGCTGAGGCAGAATTGACAGTGATTATTGCTAATATTAACGATGCACCAACACTTGATGTTTCATCCTTTGAAAACTTGAGAATAAAGGTAGATGAAGAATTCATCTTTAATGTAGCAGACAACATGTTTGACGTTGATGACCCAGTAGACCCAATCAATGTGATAGTTTCTTCCGACACATGGAAGACAGGTTCTCGATACAACGCTTTATCTGGAGAAATCAAAGCATGGTTTGATTCGGAAGGCACTCACACTATTTCCATAGTAGTACGAGATTCTCACGATGCTACAACAGTATACGATGTAACTCTTGAAGTGATTGATAATCTACCATTGGTCTGGTCAAGTAATCCAGAAACTGGTGATTTGATGATTCAAGCAGACAACCTCTATGTTGGTGAATGGCCAACCTACTCAATCACTCACCAGAGTAATTTGGGATTGACAGATATTGAAGTTGAATGGACAATATGCAATATTGAATCGGGAATTTGTTCCGACTTCGGATTTGAAGCCCCAAGTACACTGACCGAAGCATACAATTTCACAGTAACAAAAGAAGGAGGCGTTTTGTTCCATGACCAGATTAAGGTTGTAATCACAGCAACAGATGCTGACGGATTTGAAAGGAAGACAAGAACCCCAATGCTCTATGACATTACTCAAGAACGACCAGAAGTCGTTGATGATTCACCTGATGAAAGCACAACAGATGGCGACACACTCGACACATCAGGTAATGCAGGCATGGTAGTGTACGGAATCATTGGTGCATTTATCGTCGCTCTTCTAATCGCCCTCACGCTTGGAGTTATGCTCCTTCGCGGTGGTAAGGAAGAGGAACTAGGAATGGGCTTCGGCGCAACTCCTAGCGGCATGCCTCCTACACCTACTGCAGCACTCGCAACAGCACTAGACTACACCAAACTAACACCTGGTGGAAACTATGTGACCAACGATGCAGGACAGACTGTCTATCTTTCACCAGATGATACAGACTGGACAATGCAGGCAGACAATTCATTCGTCCGCACCCGCTAATCACCTTAGCAACTTTGCAGGGCTTTGCCCTTGCTAAGGCCAACCCTAATGGGTAATGCACGCTGTAACATCTTAGCGGATGTTTCAATTGCTGAGCACTTTTACCCTTGTTGATGGCAAACGGTCCACGGCCTGATGGCGATGCCACCCGTGCAAGAATTATCACATTTCTTGAACAAAACCAAGGTGCGCACCTGTCTGCGATTATCCGTGCGCTTCAACTAGGTAACCATCAAGCGACAATCCATCTAAAAACTTTGGAAGGACAAGCCACTCTTTGGGGAAGGAGAGAGGGACAGTTTTTGAGGTACTTCACAAATAGCATTCCTCCTCACACACCCGCTGAACAGTTACCCAACCCCCCTCAAGTATTCACACCTGAAACGATGCAATTCCGAATTATTGATCGGTTAGCAATAAGCTCAACTCCTAGTAAAAATTCGGGTTCCCTAACTCAAGGCAAACTGGCAGAAGAACTAGAATGTAGTCAACAATTAATCAGTCACCACCTGATTGCATTGGAAAAAAGTGGATGCATAAAATCCCGAAAGTCAGGCTTTCGCAAAAATTGGAGTGTCAAAGCGCCAGGCTTGCAAGCGATTACCGGAGGTTTGCGCTCATTATCAACTGTTGACCATCATGATTTAGAAGCGTTAATTGCTCATTATGGTGGACAATAAACCGATTTTTCTGACCAAAAATCATCAATTTATGCTTATTTGCAAGTATCCCGCGTTTCAATACTTGGCTGATTAGTATATTAGCAACCCCCAAAATCAGCCGAAACAATATAAAACGGTCGTTTTACCGGTGGAAGTATGGCATCTGTAACAGATAACCTGCAAGCAATGATCGACACCCTGATGGGTGCAATGAAAGACGCTGAAAAGCACGAGCGCGGCACCGATGCCGCCTCACGCCGCCTACGCGGTGCGCTATCAGCAACTGCAAAGAGTTGCAAGACTCTTCGTGGCCAGATCCAAGAAGAGCGCTGAAGTCCCTTCAACGTCAATTGGTATTCTTTCCAGCACATGCGAACACGGTCCGTCTTGGGGGGGTTTTTTCCCTTCCAAGCGGGCCATTTTTTTTGTGATTCTAATCTAAATGGCAAGGTTATCCCTCGCAACTTATAATACACTTAGAAGTACTAATAGCGGTATGACAGAAGTAAAACCATTGTTTTCCACACCAATTTTGATGATTTTAGTAATGGTATTGGCAAGTGCCATAGTACCTTATACCATTGATAATCAAGAATACACCCTTACTGATTCAGAACAGGCTTCGTCTAGCAGTCGTGTGACTGGAAA
>CAUZFJ010000005.1:0-16275 GCA_963579105.1 Candidatus Thalassarchaeaceae archaeon | reverse complement strand
AATTCCTTTCACAAGCGTCAACAACTGTTGATTCAACGGAGTTGGAATTCCTAATTCCTCACCCCGCCTTACAACCTCCCCACAAAGCGAGTCGATCTCTGTAACTTTTCCAGCCATTACATCCTGCAACATTGAACAACGGTTAGTAGCAGTAGCCTCAAGCACTCTTTTCAGTTCAGGCTCACAGTCAAAGAAGGACATATCAACCCCTTCAGCAGTCGCCACTTGAGCCGCTTCTAACATTGCTGAAAGCGCCTGCTCATGCAAATCTGGCTGCGCCAACAACTCACCATTTCTGACCCCACAAATTGCCGCCAATGGATTGATTGCTACATTTATCAACAGTTTCTGCCACAACATCTCAGCGCAATCAAATTCCCATTCTGGATTCAGTCCTGAAATATCCAACAAGTTCAGCAAATCGTCAACTCTCCGGTCATCAGGAGTAAGGTCTGATTCATCAAGAGAAGCAAGGCGTATCGCACCTCTCCCAGTCCACTCTACCTCGCCTAGACCATTTCTCATAGCCGCATGGGTCGTGCACCCAGCCAACACTCTGTGTTTGCCAAGCCGCGCCACCAACCTCTCCGCATGACCCATGCCATTTTGCACACTCAGCGCAATCCCATCCGGACGCAACAGTATCTCTGCCGCAATTGCCAAAGCCGGCGTTGACTTTGATTTGCCGCAGATGATTGCAACATCTGCGCAACTGTACAGTGGTTCAATTATTTCTAAATCTGAAACTACCCAGCGATCTGGTTGATGGTGCTCAACATCGCCATCTACATCAGTCAAAATGAGACCCGTGGATGCTAAAGCAGCACTCTGTGAACCTCGTGAGTAGAGAATTAAATCAACATCTGTTTTTGCAAACGCGGCTGCAAAAACAGAACCAATTGCTCCGACTCCAAGTATTGCAACTCGCAAGTTCACGCCTCCGAAATAATGCATTCGACTTGACCATCAGTCTGGTCAATATCAGCACCCTGATGACACCATGAGCCGAAATTCAGCCGTATTGAATCAGTCACACCTGATTCTTCATGCAAAGAAAGCCAAGCAACTTGTAATACCTCGTTTGCATCAAAATTCTGAGTTAAATCTAGTTGTATTGACTCCCCGGGTGGAAGTGTAACGTCTGATGAATCTGTCCATCCTGTGTCTGTATCGTCTAGACCGTGGTGACTCATAGTCACAATTACAATTGAGGTGTTTCCAAGATTGATAAACTCCCATTCTCCACTCGCCAGTGGCCTGTCAACCCATGCCCAAGTGACTTCTTCGCCAAACCGCAATGCTAGGCTTGGTCCCGAAGCAGTGGTGAAGTTTGCTCGCATAGGTGGAATCATTTCAGCATCACAAGTTGACACCACACCACCAATTGGTGGAATAAAATGCATCTGATTATCACCATCAACATCTGGGATAATCACTTCATCCCTAGTTTCTACATTCCAGGTTGCCACCCCATCCACTAGGCCAGGCTCACGCGCAATATTGGTGCAGACGTCGTCTCCTTCACCCCATGCAACGTGACTTCCCGCTGACAACCAAGAGGGGCTTTGCTCGGATTTACCATCTAATATCCAACCTTCGTTGGGAATCGGTAGAGAATAGGTTGGATTCTGAAATCTCAGCGGCCATTGAGTTTCTTCTCCTTCATCACTGATGAATGATAGTGGTAAAATATGGCCAAAGTCATCAGATTCGAGAACCATCCTACCGTGGTTAGGGCCACTCACACAAATTTCTGCCTCACTATCTGTTGTAAAAATCCCATCAGTTGGAGTCGTGACGCTCCAAAGAAGGACTGGTGTTGAGAGATTTCCTGTTATTTGGCCTCCACTAAAAGTAAGATTCGTGCAGGCTAGCAGACCATCAAAAGTAGGCTCAAGTTGCCAATGTGCTTGAATCGGTGAAATCGCTATTTCAGGGTTTAAAGTAATGGTTTTTACTGAGCGTTCCGAGCCTGCATCAATGATGAAATGTAGCACAGTTGGCAACAACATCGTGCTATTGTTAGCGATTGAGGCTGTTAGAGTCGCTTCACCATCATTTAGCAAATCAACATTTCCAACATCACATGTTGCGGGCAAGGCCATTTTTTCAGAATCGCAATCAATTGCTAGATTCCAATCTGGCCGTGGTGGGTCAGCCCAAACCGATACTTGGACGAAGCGTTGTGAAATCCCTACCATCTCGAAATCAAGTGTGTGTGACCATTGTTCGTCAACCTGTAATTCTAGTTCATCACCCCACTCAAGGGCCAATCCTTCCTCCCAATTTTCGTAAGGTGCAACTGCCGCAAATCCTGGGAAGGTGAGCATCAGAGCAAATAGGACACTGATGAAAACGCGGAATCCATATCTACTGTCTAATTCAGTTACACCATCAGTAATTAGGCCGGCTGAAGTAATCGATTGTTCGCTAAACATCCGCCAAACCCCAAGTGAAATTATGATTAACCAAGGCATATATCCTGATGTGAGTAAAATTATCACTGCAGCAAACAAAAATAAGCCATAAAGAGCAAATTCAGTGCCGGAATCTGTCATCGTTTCTCGCCCAAAAATCGCCCAGACTAATCGGTAACCGGGGAATCCAGGAATTGGCAATAATAGAATCCAGCCAAATATCATCAGTGCTTGGCCAGCCAATGCTAGCGGATGTAACCAAACAGTTCGAACCGCGATTTCTTCTGGAGTAATGAAGAATGAAACGATGAGGTTAGTGATTGAATTAAGTTGTAATATTGCCGGCATACCAGCAAAATCTGGAGAATTATTTGCTGTCAGGAGAATTCCAGCAACTGAGAAAACAAGTCCCGATGTGATCAAACAAATCGGCGTTACAACGCCGGAAATCAACATACCTCGCCGATTTGCCCAAGCAACCGTTTGCATGAATTTTTGATTCATGAAGAAAAATAAGCCAAACGGCCAAATGATGACTGCTTTGCTCATAAACATGATTGGGGAAATCGCCACAAGAAAGTGGCCAACATTAACCCCATGCTTGTGAAAAATATTTTTTCTGACTACTGATGTAATCCCAATCGCAGCCATCAGCGGGGCACAGAAATAAATCGCTGAAGACTGCAATACTGCGGTATCATACCAATTTACACTGCTATCCTGATGTGATATCCAATGTGCCCCAAGAGTAAGGCTAAACATGCTTGCTAATACCCAAAATAGGCTTTGCACTAAGGGGCTTTGCTCAGGATGCCTGTCACTTGGTAAGTCGATGAGAGTTAGGACATAAGGTTCACCAACATCAAGCAAGGCTCTCCACCCATGCTCATGTAAATGTTCATCTAATTGTGCAACTGCGTCGCTAGCAGTTCCTTCAATAGGAGTTACCTGCCAAGATGGAAAGGGACCTAGTTCATCGCCCAACCGGTTGAAATGCCGGTCGATAATGTGTTCAAGAAGTTCAAGACTGCTCCATGCTTTCTTCTGAAGCAAAAGTGGTTTGAGTTCTTCCTCATCCTCAGACATGCACTGCCTCCACAACACGGGGAAGGCTCATGCCGTATCAACCCTTGACCAATTAATCCACTCTGTAAGAGTGGAAATGTTTACAAAAATCCGAATTCTTGAGAAGCGATTCACTTGTTCTTGAATCGCTTGAGGCGGAAAGTTTCCTCTCTTTCCATTTCTTCAAGGCGAAGTTGAATGAATGCTTGTGCCTCTAACATCTCAGGAATCACCTTGAACTCAAGCGCGTTTACACGGCGCTTGGTTGCTTCAATCTCAACAAGCAGTCGCTTGAGAGTGGATTCCATCTCTGCTGCTTTGACAATGCTCTCAATTAGAGTACCATAGGAATCAGCTGCCTCATCCAAGTAAGGTGAACCGCCGATCAACCCTAGACCCCTCTCTTGCAGGCTTTGTGAAAGGTACTTACCCTCCACTTTAGGAACCACGACACCCATGATGTTGTGGCGGATGACCTCAACCTCTGGGCTTTGTGCCACCGCTATTGCAGCACTCTTCACCGCTAGGCCACCTTCAATTGAACTTGCCAAATTGATTGCTTGCTTTGCTTCGATATAGGTTGCAACAAGTGCTTGCTTAGCCTCAATCATTTCGGATAAAAGTATACGAAATTCGTAGAACAGACCGTCTCGCTTCAACTTCAAGAGATTGTATCCATTTTTTGTCTGTTTAATTCGACGCTTCAGATTGATTAGTTCGCTTCGCGTTGGTTTGATATCCAATGCCATGTTCTAGTCCCCCTGATTCCCTGTAACTATGTCCTAAGTTTTCATTACCACGAATCACTCTTTCTTGTTATCTGGATGGTACTTATCAATCCATTGCTGATCAAGCCTGACTAGGTACTTTGTCTCAATTGTAGACATTAGTTCCCAGCACAAGTCAAGAGTTTCATCGATGCTTCGGTCTTCGTATCGGCCTTGGCGCAGGAACTTGTCCTCAAACAATCCTGAGAACGCCAACAATTGCTTGTCACGCTCATTTAGTGCATCTTCACCGACAATCGCTACAAGACCGCGCAATTCGCGCCCTTGTGCATATGCTGCATACATCTGGTCAGAAACCGACTTGTGGTCTTCACGAGTGGTCTTCTCACCGATTGTACCACCCATCAGGCGGGACAAACTTGGCAACACATTGATTGGAGGGTAAATACCACTTCCATGCAACTCTCTTGAAATCACAATCTGGCCTTCAGTAATATATCCTGAAAGGTCAGGGATTGGGTGGGTAATATCGTCACCAGGCATAGTAAGGATAGGGAATTGAGTGATTGACCCCTTCTTCCCCTTCACTAGTCCTGCACGTTCGTACAACATTGCTAGGTCAGTGTACATGTAACCTGGGTAACCACGTCGTCCTGGAACCTCTTCTCGAGCCGCTCCAATTTGACGTAGTGCGTCACAGTAGTTGGTAACGTCAGTGTAAATGACAAGCACGTGGTAATCTTGCTCGAAAGCGAGATACTCTGCTGCTGTTAGAGCAAGTCTTGGTGTGATAAGACGCTCAACTGCTGGGTCATCAGCTAGGTTGACGAACAGAACCGCGTTTTCTAATGCACCAGTTCGCTCCAAATCGCTTCTGAAGAAATTGTATTCTTCTGCAGTAATTCCCATAGCACAGAATACAACAATGAATTCTTCATCGCTTGCAGTCAACTTTGCTTGACGAGCAATTTGCAGAGCGATGTCATTGTGTGGTAGACCAGATGCACTGAAGATAGGCAATTTTTGTCCGCGTACAAGTGTTGTACAGCAGTCAATTGCGCTGATTCCAGTCTGGATAAAGTCGTGCGGACTCTGGCGAGCATATGGATTGATTGCAGCACCAATGATGTCTGCTTTTCCTTCAGCAATAATTTCTGGGCCGCCGTCACGAGGGCGGCCAGCACCGTCTAGGATTCTGCCAATTAGGTCCTTGCTAACTGGTAGCTTGAAAACATCACCAAGGAACTTGACGCCTGTTGTTCTGTCAACTCCTGCGGTCCCTTCGAAAACTTGTACAACCACGAGGTCATCGCTGGTGTCTAGAACTTGTCCGTTCTTCATGCTGCCATCATTTAGGCGCAATTCAACGATTTCTCCGAATGCGACTGGCTCTGTCTTGTTCAGGAACACGAGTGGTCCCTTAACGTCTGTAATGGTACGATATTCTTTTCCTGCCATCTAAAATCCCCCTTAATTCTCCTCCGCCGCAGCGGCAATTTCTTTTGTCATTTCAGCAACTAAGCCTTCAATTCGGTCAAGATAATTTTCTTCAAATCTTGCGCGCATCAAATTACTACGGGCTGGAACGTTAACAACATCCTCAAGCATTCCACCTGATTCAATCGCCATCTTTGCTTCTCTCTGGAATGTCAAAATTGCCTTTGCCATGTGGTACTGCTGTTCAACACCAGTGAAACAGTCAATATCGTGGAATGCATTCTGTTGTAGGAAGTATTCACGAATCATTCGTGCAACTTCTAGAGTCAACTGTTGGTCAACTGGCAAAGCGTCTGAACCAACCAACTGTACAATCTCTTGCAACTCGGCTTCAATTTGAAGCAAACCGCTGATTTCAGTTCGAACTTCGGGGAAGTCAGGTGCGATGTTGTCCTTGAACCACTGGTCAAGTGACTGTGGGTACAAAGAGTAGGAATTTAGCCAGTTGATTGCCGGGAAGTGACGCTGCCTTGCGAGAGGCGCATCAAGTCCCCAGAAAACCTTCACAATACGAAGAGTTCCTTGACTGACAGGCTCGGAAATGTCGCCTCCAGGTGGTGACACAGCCCCAATTACGGTAACTGAACCATCTTCACCCTCAAGGGTTTCAACACGGCCAGCGCGCTCATAGAACTCAGCAAGTCTGCTAGATAAGTAAGCAGGATAACCCTCCTCACCAGGCATTTCTTCAAGACGTGAAGATATCTCACGCATTGCTTCTGCCCAGCGGCTGGTAGAATCTGCCATTAAAGCAACATCGTAACCCATGTCACGGAAATATTCTGCAATTGTGATTCCTGTGTAAACAGATGCTTCACGAGCAGCTACAGGCATGTTAGATGTATTTGCAATCATAACTGTTCTGTTCATTAGAGGCTTACCTGTATTTGGGTCAATCAAGTGAGGGAATTCGTCCAACACTTCTGTCATCTCATTACCTCGCTCACCACAGCCAATGTAAACCACAATTTGTGCATCGGAGTACTTTGCTAGTGATTGTTGAGTCACGGTCTTTCCAGACCCGAAAGGCCCAGGAATTCCTGCGGCTCCACCCTTCGCAAGTGGAAACAAGAAGTCAAGGATTCTCATGCCAGTTACTAGAGGAGTGTCTGGAGCATACTTCTGCTTGTACGGCCGAGGTGCACGAACTGGCCAGCGCTGCATCATCGCAATCTCTGTGCCATCATCTAGTACACAGACAGTTTCTGATACTGTGTAATCGCCACCTTTGATACTCTTAATTGTACCAGTCATGTTTGGGGGAATCATGATCTTGTGAGCGATGGTTTCAGTCTCTTGAACTGTACCAATTACTTGGCCACCCTCAACTTTGTCACCTTTCTTAGCAGTTGCTACAAAGGCCCACTTTCTCTCTTGGTCAAGACCGTCTGCATCAACACCTCTGGTGATGAAGGTACCCATCTTCTCAAGGAGAATTGGTAGAGGCCGCTGTATCCCATCATAAATCTGGGTCAACAGACCAGGTCCCAACTGTACCGACAAGGTTTGGCCGGTGTTAGTTACCTTTTCACCCGGGCGTACACCTGAGGTGTCTTCATACACCTGAATGACGGCTTTATCGCCATGCAATTCAATGACTTCGCCCATTAGGCCTTCGTCACCGACTCGTACCACGTCGTACATTTTCGCGTCCAATCCAATTGCTGTCACTACTGGTCCGGATATTCTGTATATTTGTCCATTTTTACTCATTTCATCACTTCCTTATAATTATTTTTTTGAGTTTCACTTCCAGAGGTCAACGCCTATTGCGCTTTTTATCTGCTCCCGCAGGGTGTTATCCTGCTCGGTGCCGATGCCAAGAAACGTCGGAGATATGCTATCCGACAGCTGGATGCGAAGCCTGTCGGGCATTTTGATAAGGTCCGTAGCATCAATCACGACGATACCGACCTCCTTGTCATTGAGGAGTTGGCGTAAATCCTTCTCCATCTCCTCATCATTTGGCGGGTTTAGTATGCGAGTTACACCCGCAAGTTGGAAACCAAGGCTGAATTCGGGCGTGCCTACTACTGCAATCTCCATTTCATTCCCTCCTTAAATTCTCAAATGTGCTTCAATTACTTCATCAGAAAGGCCCGCTGCCCTTCCACGAATCATCATGCGCAGGTTAGAAACCTCGCAAGCCTTTCGTTCTACATAGTTGATTACAGGGAAAGCCGATAGGGGGTTCAATGTCGCCATTCGGTTTAGCATAACTATTCGCTGGTCAACTAAGGTGTTCACTATTGGGTCCAGTGTGCCCCGTTCGCGTGAAGCGATAAGAGCATCATCAAAGCCACTTTCGTTGAAATTCTGTGCCCTGCGTAATATCTCAATCAGCGCTTCTTCGGTTTCTGCTTCAGCAGCCTGCCTTAGAGTGGTTGAATTGAGAGCATGGCCACCTTTCAACATTAATTCGTTCCTTTTCTCCGAAGAGAGACCCTGCTTCAGGGCTCGGAATAAATTAATCACATTTCGATGGTCAATTTCAGTACGCAGGTACTTGAGTAACTGTGGGTGACTACTTGCACCTACTCGTAACTTCTCAGTAGCATCATGGTAGTATTGCCTGTCAAGAGCATCTTCCAATGCCATCAAGTTGTTACTATCCTCAACTGATGACAAGGCCTTGCCGAATTTTGTCCCAGACAGTGCTGAGACCGCATCACCAAGGTTGTTTGAATTCTTTACAAGTTCTAGCCACTGGCTGTTAGCTTGATTCTCTTCTGGCAGCACTTGGTTCGATACAATCTCGTCTGATACACCACTACGCACAGCCCGCAGAGCGGTCTTTACTTTCTGGTAGGTGTATCTCTCAACAAAGATAGATACCAAATCACGCAGGTGTCCTTGACAGAATCTGAGTACTTGATTCAAATCTCGGTCCATATTGTGATTTAGCGCCGCCTCAACTAGGTCTGCACCGCTGAGCCGGGTAGCATACAGGTCTAAATCAGCCCTGTATCCCATTTCAGAAATGCTGGAAGCCATAGCATCGGGTTCCTGCATCAATAATTGTCGCATTTGTGTTGCGTCGATTAAGCCAGCCTTGCGCGCTTTGCTGCGCGCTGAGGCATTTGCCCAATTTGACTTACCACGAGATATCGATGCCATAACTAAACCACCATCCGCTTATACGTCTCCGAAAAGTATCGATGTAACGCTTGAGAGACATGATTTCCATGAATCTTCTAAGCGTCCATCAAAGCGGTAATCAAGAACGACTGAGCCGTCCCCTGTTTCCAGCACAAAGCCACCTAAGCCCTCAACATCGTTGCCAAAGTCAAAACCAGGGTTGGCCTTTTCTAATGCCGGCCGGTCAATTCCAACCGGACGTATGATCATGCCTTTTTCCGCTTCACCTTTGGCCTGAGAGAGAAGTGCTTTGATTAGCCCCGCTCGACCCTTCATACCTGAGGAACCTACCTGTTCACGAATTGCGTCCCAAGTAGCATCCAACTCTTCGCGCCTTGCGATAAGTTGTGCCTTTTGGTTAGCCTGTCGTGCACTTGCAACAGTTTCAGTCTTTATCTGTGAACTCTTCCGAACAGCACGAGAATTGATATTCTCACTGTGCGAATTCGCCTCAGCCTTTGCTTCATTGAGAATTCCCTTGGCTTCTGTTTTGGCTGCGTCGGTGATACCCTTCGCCTCCTTTTTCGCCGCAATGGCGATTTCGCTTGCCAACGCTTCTAGCGTCATTTCAGTTCATCCTCCTCCAATTCTCCAATTACGATTTACTCACAACAAGAACATTGCAAGGAATCCGAACAACACAACGGTTTCAGGCAGTACAGTGAACAGTAGACCAGTACCGAATTTTGAACTGTCTTCTGCAATCATTCCGACTGCTGCAGCCCCAATCTGTCCTTGTCCAAGACCTGTTCCAATTCCACAACCTGCAAGTGCGATACCCGCACCTAACTTTGCCATTGTATTCTTCTCAGCTATTTCGTCAGCGGTTTGTCCACTGACTACTCCAGCAATCAAGCTGATGCTCATTAAAACAAGCATCAAACGCATTCCTCTTACCATATTTATTTTCATATTTATTTCCTCCATTTTTTCCATGCATTGCATAGGAATCTGATATATTATTGCTCAACCTCCACAGTTCGGGCAGTAAACCCAAATGGTGAGAACTTCTCACCTAGAACCTCATAGAATTGCTTCATCCACTCAACCAAGTGAAGTCGAGCGGCGTGGATGTTAGGACTGACAACACCTAGTAACCAAGCGAAGCCTTGAACAATCAACCAACCAAAGAATAGGACAATCAGTAGGAAAATACTGCTTCCCACACCAAATGCGAAGCCAAGACCTCCTGAGATGACAAATCCTGCTAAGAGTTGCATCTTGAAACTAAGTTGTGGGACATCTATTTTGAGCATCTTGAGAACAAATGGCAGTATCATTGGCAAAAGAATAGCAGCCAAAATAAATCCGCTAACATCCTGATTAGATAAATCACTAATCAGTCCAACCATGCCTGTACCGTGGCCATCTTCCATATGCCCGTAAATCATATGATTTCCAGTCTCAGCGATTTTAACGCCGACAATACCAACTGCGAAAAGACGAACGTAGGATACCACTGTTGACATCATACCAATTCCTTCAATTGGGCCCAACATTGCTGCAATAGCAGGGGGCATGCCATGGTATTTGTATGAGGCATATATCAACATCAATACACCAAGACCAGCAATGATTCCACCGATAAGTTGCATCTGAGAAAGGAAGTCCAGATAACCTTGACCGTGAGTACCTTTCAGCCCAAGGAAAGCATATGCAAACAGGAATCCACCTACTAGAATGGCAATCCAAGAGCCTTTGTCAAAGAAGGCGACTGCTGGCCCTACATTGCCGTGTGAATCTCCGTAAAGCCATGAATCTCGGAATCCAATGCCTAATCCTAGCAAGGTGTGGAATACACCCATGTAAATTGTTAGAAGAATTAGATCTTCAAGATTGCCACCAGCAGATGCCATTGTGACTCGGTGGAATGGGTAGGAGAAGGCCGCCCCGAAAGGAAGGCCGTGCTCAATTCCAGCGAAAGCAAAGAAACTCAACTCATGAGTTGACCAGTGGAATGCTCCACCATTTGGATAGAAGATTGTTGGCCATGTTGCCCAAGCAGGTGCCTCAGAAGCAGTCCAGTGCCAGTGTCCATGTGCTGCCTCACACGCGTGGGCGCTAACAATCGTTCCAATGTCGCAACCACCATGAGGTAATATCTCAAAGCCGGCAAATTCACCGTATAGATAACCAAAGAATACTGTGGCTAATCCAATGTAACCTAGGAATTTAGCCGCTAACATCATGGTTTCATCATGGCCCTTTGCTCTGTAAAGAGCATAACCAACACCCATTGTCATAAATCCGTAGGCCATGTCTCCAAGCATTAATCCGAAGAAAAGAGGGTAGGTGAAGAACATGAATAATGTCGGGTCAACTTTACCATAGGAAGGACGGCCCATCAAATCAGTAATCAATTCCATCGGCTTACTTGTATGTCGGTCTGCAAACTTGATGGGAGGCATCTCTAATTCTGGACCATGGTGACCATGTCCACCGCCACCAGGTGTTATCTTGAATGCCTCAGTTTCAACATAGAGGCAGGTTTCAGAAAGGGCGGTTTTCACTTCATCACTTCGAGAGGTTTCTATCCAACCATCAAGTACGAAAGTGTGCTCACTAGTTGCGACCTTAATTGGTCCTAGGGCAATTGCCATGTCTCTCTCAAGGAGTTCAACCCCTCCCTGCAAAGAGGCACCATTATTTTCGCCCCACGTATCTAACTCTGTTTGGAGGCCATCCATTTCATTTGATAGGTCTTGATTTCGTGCTGACAAATCAGAAAGTCGAGCACCGACATCTCCTTCGCCTACTGGGACTGTTACTGAAGAGAATTCTGCATCATCAAGTGCGGACTGGACTGACGGCGCATTCTCATTTCTGCAGAATACTGCTGCCACTTTTTTCTTGTCACCACCAATGATTGCGATTCCATCGCCGGCTGCTTTCTTAGTAGCAGGTGAACCACTAACATTGCCAACAAAAACTGTGACACCTTCGTATCCTGAAAGTAAATCAAGGTCGATTCCAAGGGGTTTGAGTGTTTCGAGTGCATCCGCTTCTTCAGCGATTGCACCTTGTTCAGCCTCGATTGCATCTATTCTATCTGAAGAGGTTAGCATTTCGTCGACTAGAGAAGGCAAATCTGCAGCCATCTTCAAACGGATTGGTTTTGCCTCAAGAGGAACTTTGATGTCACTCGTTGTAATTTGCGAGATGACACTACGGTATCGGTTCAAGTTTCGCCCAATTCCCTCCGATGAAGGATTAGGCTTGCCCAACTTAAGGCCCTCTTCATCACCTGAATAATCAACTACGTGAATTGCTTTCAGGGCCGCAAGCGCTTCAATGGCATTATCGAGGTTAGGGAATGTGCCTGCGGCAGTTAACCGAGACATTCCCTGAGTCGTTAATTTACCCATGTATTCAACCCCAAAAACTTACTTCAATTACTCAGTAGTAAAATTGTCTAAAACCGCTTCAATTGCTGCTGAACGGTTGTTCTCACTTTGGCTTCGAATTGTATCAAGGTCTTTGTCTCCTTTTGCCCGAACTTTGTCAGCATCTTTGTTGGCTGCATTGTGTGCATCATCGAGAATCTCTTGTGCAGCGGTATCTGCTTGCTTCTTTCCATTTGCAACTACTTCACTAGCGTCAGTACGAGACTTAGTGACAATGCCACTAGCATCATTTTGAGCCTTGTCAAGTTTTTGATTTGCCTTTTTCTCAGCATCCTTTATTGAACGAAGAACTTCCTCACGAGACATAGAACCACCCCTTGGGTGATTTTGCGATAGATGAACGGTTTATGAGTGTAACCGACCCATAAACAAAACGATTCTTGCAGGTTCCCGAACTACCGTGAATATTAGACGCCAATCAGGGGAAGAAATAGGGTATGAAAAAAGGTGCGTTTTCACCGACCTTCACTGTGGATTTCGCCGAGTAACATCCTTCCGACGCGTTGAAACACAAAACCCCTGACCCAAGGTAGAGGGAGAGTCATGGACAGCGAGCATATTGGCGACTCTGACTGGTCTGAATTGCAAGCAAATTTAGAAGCGACCATCCCGGTCTATGATCGTATAAATCGCTTCGCTACACTTGGTCAAGACCAACGCTGGCGCAAAGGAGTGAGGGCACAAATCCCAACCGGAAGCACCGTCTTAGAAATTGGCTGCGGGCCAGGAACTTTTGCTGAGCGGATTGAGGGTTGCGAAGTCACCTGTTTAGACCCAATACCGGCGATGTTAGATGTAGCCCGTACTCGCATCAACGCCGCCCGCTCCGAGCGCCAAGAAACTGCAGCAACATTTGTCGCTGGCACAGCAGAAGAAATACCACTTTCCGACAACTCATTTGATGTAGTCTGTTGTATCTTTTCATTCAGGGATTTTCAAGACAAACGTAAGGGATTAGAGGAAATTCTAAGAGTCTTGAAACCAGGTGGCAAACTCATCATCTGTGATGCTGGAAAAGCAAATTTCCTACACGGATGGCTTGGTTGGCTGTGGATGAAACTCTGGGTCGGAACTTACGCACGTTTAGTCTGTAAACAAGATGAGCACCCCTGGAAATGGCTGACCAAAACCTATGTCCACTTTGGTACAACCCGTCAATACAAGAAAATGATGAGGGAAGTTGGATTTGCACCAGTGAAGGGAAGACTATTATTCCCTGGAATGGCAGTGCGTTTCATTGCAGTGAAATCGGAGTAATTCAAAGTCTGTAAACAATATCTGACTACTTCAGATAATTATCAGAGGGCGCCGGCAGTCAACTGCTCGGCGTAACCCATTTGTTCCGAGCAACCTCATGGCGCATTCAGTAGAAAAATCGTTGCGACAGAAAGCCCAGAATAGATTTTTTGAGCGCCTAGAAATTCGCAACTGCTTTGCCATTGTTTTTTTCAAAATATTATCATACGAGGATAAAGATGTGCCATCCATTTTGTCAGCAAGAATTGCTTCTGCAGCATATTTTCCTGAAATTATTGCTTGGCCAATCCCACCGCCATTTGATGGCATTACCAAACCTGCCGCATCACCGACTGATAGCACATTATCATTCACAGCAGATTTCACCATCCCACCAAGTGGAATCCATCCACCCCCATAAGAGTGAACGGTCAAGCCAAGGCCGTCACAAAACTTGTCTAACCGCTCTTTTAGCGGTACGTTAAGGTGATTGTATCGCACCCCGATTCCAACATTTGCAATATCCCCCTTTGGGATTATCCATGCATATCCACCAGGTGCCACACTACCCATGAAAATATCAAACGAATCAGAATCATGACCTGTCACTTGACCGTAGATTGTCGGCAACTGGCCACCAGGCCTATCCTCACTACCTCGCAACCTTCCAACATGGGCTAAAGCACCTGAAGCATCTATCACATAATCAGCGGTGAATGAACCGTCGTTAGTACGATAGACTTCTCGATTTAACTTTCTTTGGTTTTGCACCTTTCTCAACTCTGTGCCAGTTCTAATTTCTGCACCCATTGAGACGGCTCTATCAGCCAGGTGGCCATCGAATTGAAGGCGGTGCGCCCCGTAGCAATCAAGTTCAAATCCATATTCCTTCATTGACGGCGTGTATACTCGCATCCACTCAAGATACTGTCCTAACACATGGTCAGGGAAATTCCAATAATCCTCAAGCCAAGGATCTTTTTTGATGGCTGGAAATGCATCACTCATCTCACCCCACGCTGGAACACATTCGCCACACTGAGCGGGGTTCCCTACAGTTTGTCGGCGCTCAATTACAACAACATCCATGCCTGCCTCTGCCAAACGGTTCGCAGCAGTTGAACCACCAGGTCCAGCACCAACTACCAGCACCTCTCGATGTTCTGGTTCTGAAGCCTTACTCATGTCTCTCCATCACCTGTCTTGTGAGCCATTCAAGGGCATCCCTTGCCTCACTTTTTGGGAATTGAAGAAGAGCATCAATAGCCCGTTCAAGATGGTTATTTGTAAGGGTTTTAGCATATCCAAAACTCCCTGCACGGGTTAGCAGTTCAGTAAGTTCGTCCCACAATCCATGATGAAATCCAGCAATCACATCCGCTAATCTACGGCGATCATCACCGTGTGAAAGAGTTAGTGAATGGATTAGCGGTAGGGTCATTTTCCCCTCAATTACATCAGTACCACGGGGTTTACCCATGCGTTCATCGCCTTCAAGGTCGAGTAAATCATCAACGATTTGGAAAGCCAATCCTAATTCTTGCCCGAATTGCCCTAGTATATCGGATAGGGCTGGACTAGCGCCAGCAACCAATGCGGCTGCAGTACATCCAGCGGCGAAAGGACCAGCGGTTTTTCCAGAGATGATTTGATAGTAATCTTCAGGAGTCGTTGCTAAATTACCCACATGACGTAGTTGCATCAATTCTGCAGAAGCAATTTGAGCACAGCAATTTGCCATAAGCCGAACTATTTGTTCGTCATATCTGCCTCCTAATCCAAAACCTTCAACGAAAAGGTAGTCACCAGCAATTAGCGCCCTAGCAGAATCATATCGTTCGTGCAATGTTGGAACATTGCGCCGAAACTTGGCTCCATCATTGATATCATCATGCACAAGAGTTGCAGTGTGAATCATCTCAAATGCGAGGGCTAATGGCATTATTTCACTCTCATCCTCGCCACCAGCCAATTGATAGGAAAGTAAAACCAAAATCGGTCGCCACCGTTTTCCGCCAGCCATCAGAACTTCTTGTGCAAGAGCCATTATTTCGGAATTTTCACCCTTGCTAGCCTCCTCAACATGAGCAAGCAAAGCAGATTCAACCTCATCTCGTTTAGTCTCGAGGAAAATGATATGATTCTCCGTTGATTGCATCCGACTCAACCATTGCACAAGGGTCGGATATATCAACGGGTGGCTGAGGGGGTGCGATACAGGAAGTGCCATAATGAGCGAAGATGGGCCACTGTTGATTGCTCGAGCACCAACAGATTCAGCAGACCTCCTCGGAACTTTTACCGGCTTAGAGGATGTTGAAATTGAATTCTCAGAGGTTTCAACCAACACCCTAATTGAGGGTTTGGAAAAATTACAAAATGGTGAGACTGACCTCTTACTAGCCGCCGCAATTGACATCTCTGAATCTGGCGAATTGGAAGAGGGATTGATGATAGTGGGGGCACTTCCTCTACGTGACTGGAATTATGTCTTAGTTAGTGAAAATCGCCCAAATCACCTACCCAAAAATGCAATCATTTTGAGTCAAAATAAACTGGTACGACGACAACTTAGAAGATTCCGTCCTGATTCTAGAGTGCGTTCAGCAAAAGCACATCTTGGAATTACTGAAACTGAAAAGCCTGAATCCCTAGATTACGATGATATCTATTCGTTCGTAAATTGGGCAGAAGAACTTCGACAATCACAAGATATTGACGGTTATGCAATCCCACGCCACATTCATCGCCTCGCAGGTTTCAAAACCCGTCGACATGCACTAACTCAAG
>CAUZFJ010000004.1:0-17418 GCA_963579105.1 Candidatus Thalassarchaeaceae archaeon | reverse complement strand
TTTAATATCACGGCGTTAGCGCGATAATTGCTAGAAAGTGATTTTGTTGGATGGCAATTATTATCTGAAAGCGGATTTTGATAAATACACATTCTCTGGATAAAAATGTTACAAAAAATCGCTTGAAAAATTCACTTCTTTTGATTCCTTATTCTGAGACAATCTCTTTGCCTAATCTGAGAGGGGGTCGGCCGCCATCGCTGGCGACAAAATATCAAAAATACAATACGGAGGCTTTGAAATAGTTATTTTTTCGCTCATTCCAATTGGGAGTTAATATACTATAATTCTATTTGACTTACGCGAAAAAATAGGTCTATGATTGTGATACAGCAATTAGCCTTATTAGACCGACACGCCTCCTCATGAATCTCCGTAACAGTTAGGGCCACCACTCACAAGACAAACACGGAGAGAAAGAAGCGAAATGGGTTTGGTGTTATAAAATGGGCGAAAATATTTTCAACCACTTACTAGGTAATGATAGCCTATTTAAAAACCGCGACGTGCTTCATCACGGATTCACACCCGATAACCTACCACACAGGGAGAATGAGGTCAAATCTTTAGTTCATAATTTAGTTGAGGCGCTACAAGGCCATATACCATCTAATATGATATTGTATGGGCAGCCTGGGTTAGGAAAAACTGCTGTAACTCGTTATGTCTGCAAACAATTGTTGGATCGTGGAAAACAAATAGGAGCCACAATTCACGCAGTCGAAGTCAACTGTTGCTCAATTGATACCAAGTATCGCGTACTAGCTAAGTTGGCAAATGATTTAGCAACTGACAATGAAAGTCTTGTACCTTTCACTGGATGGCCGACCGACAAGGTGCTCCAACAACTTCGTCAAAATATGGAATCAAAAGGCGGAGTTCATATCTTCGTATTAGACGAAATCGACCATTTAGTAAAGCGGCATGGTGACGATATCCTATACCCACTTACCAGCCTCAATTATGAATTGAGGAATTCTAAGTGTTGTGTGATAGGAATTACCAACGACCTACAATTCACCGAGATGCTTGATGCAAGAATTGCATCTCGACTTGGCTCTGAAGATTTGGCATTCCCACCGTATGACGCCAGCCAAATTGCAGACATCCTGTCTCAGCGCGCGCTCGCGGGCGTACGCGAAGGAGTACTCGAGAACGGGGTCATCAAACTCTGTTCCGCCTTAGCCGCTCAAGAACATGGAGACGCTAGGCGCGCTTTGGATTTGTTACGAGTTTCAATTCACAAAGCAGATGTCTTGGAAGATGAGAGTGTTTCAACTGAACACGTTCGTTTAGCCCAGAACCAATTACAATTTGACCAAATGACACCAGTAATTTCTAGTCTACCATTCCACCAAAAATTGGTTCTTTACAGTATATTACTTAACGAGAGTAATGGTTTGACGAATGTTTCAACCGGAGAAGTATTCTCAGTTTACCAAATGACTTGTAACAACGCTTCAGTCACACCCCTAGTTTCCCGCTCTATTGGAAATGTTATCAAGAATCTTGACAGCCTTGGCTTAGTTACTGCCAAAACCACCAGCCTAGGACGGTATGGTAGAAGCAATCGCATCAATTCTTGCATACCCCAAAACGTCAACGCCGTGACCATCATGGTTGAGGCTGATGAAGCGATGAAACCTGTGGTAAACTGCACATACCGCCTCCAAGCAAGGCTTTGAGCAACAATATCTCAAATATTCTGCGCTAAGAATTGTTAAGAGAGGGGCGCCGGTCGGGCGCCTTGATGAGCGACGAAAGTGGAGACAGCGGAAGTGAGTCTGTCAGCATGATTGTAGATTGGATTAAGTCGCCTGGCCAGGCCTTTTCATCTCTAGTGTTTGGACTTGGAGTATGGGGCCTCGTGTTGGGAATCGTCAATGTGCTGTGTGGCGCGGTGGTTGCTGGTGAGCGCAAAGTAGTGTGGGCTGGATACCTAACAATGGGTTACCTTTGGGATGAGCCATACTCAGAGATGGTCTACCGCCCTTGGTCTGACACCGTATTCTTGGCTATGGCTGTCACTGGAATTTTATGGGGCGCTTGGGGACTTCACCAAAAAGTTGAGGGGGGTTTTCAAGTTTGGATAAAAGGGATTTTCTTCCACCCAATTTGGGCAAGCCTAGTTTCTGGACGCGAGGAGGGTGGCATGACTATGACTGCTGCTGCTTGGTGCCTACTACTTGGTATTGGATTCTACACCTATTGGTCAATCGTCCACTGGGCGTGGACTGATATTGGAGTTTACGCAGTTACTGCGCCCCTGATTGCATTTGGCTTTGGCTTGCGCTTCTTGGCATTAATTGATGATAGTGATAGTTCACTATCAGAATACTGAACCTCCTCGGTCAGACCAATTTACCCAACGATTCATTTTTTGGGTTTAGTGAAAATGCGATGATGCCCGTTTCTTGCAAATACTGCATCTAGCCAACCTTGGGCTACACCGATGTAAAGAGCATAGCCCCACAGAAGTATGATTCTAACTTTGGGAAATGACAATATTAGAATCAGAGGCAGGAATCCACTAAACCTGTAGAATAAATTTGTTTCTAGTGAGTTAGTAGCATCTATTGCAATAAGTATTGTGATTGCTGCGTACATCAATGGACGAAGAAGCAAAGTCAACATTTTACCAGTGAAATCGTGTTTCGCACCCCTATATGTCCTCATTATTCTGACATGAGCGCGAGCATCACGGCGCCGTTTACTCAAAAATATAATTAGCGATTCTTCAGCTACGTGATTGACAATCGCGTTTGGCACATATCTGATTACACCACCAGATTGTAAAATTTTCATCGAGACCTCCATGTCTTCGGCATGATACCAGGCCGGATCAAATCCTCCTCGCTGAATCAGATTTTCTCGGATGAACATAGAACATGGTCCGTTGGCTAATGTGACTTCGTCGTTTCTGCCTGCATATTTCTCTGCAATTATATCGGCACGTAATCTGCTGACAGCAGTTTTTCCTGAATCAAATATTGCCTGGCCGGTAACGGCCTCCGCTCCTGATGATGATTTTTCCATTTGCTCAATCCAATCCGGTTCCGGCCGGCAATCAATATCGGTGATTGCCACCCATTCTCCAACCGCTTCATTGAGGGCGAAATTTCTGCCGGCTGAAAGCCCAAGCGGCTGTTGAGTCAACACTCGAACAGGAATTCCATTTGATTCTGACCTTACTGCGCTTGAGTCATCCCAGGACAGCAATTTTTCTCGGCCGCCATCTGTTGAACCATCATCAACAGCGATGATTTCCAACGGCCGATATGTTTGAGCACACAATGCAGCCATGCAATCGTCAATCCAGTGAGCACCGTTGCGGACGCAAACTGTGATGCTAATTAGCGGAGATGCCACCCTCACAGCTCCTTAGTGAATACATCAAGAAGCCTGCGGCAATTTTCTTTTGTTTCTTGGCTGGTTATCCTGACAACAACCCCTTTCCCAGGTTGGCCATAGAGTACTGCACAACCTATTGGTGCGAGTAAGTGGATAATGATGGGCGCTAAATCTTCTTCTCCCTTAACCACAATGAGGGTAGGCCGGCTATTCAAGAGTGCTACCTTTGTTGCTAATTTCAAATCTGCAGTGATAAGTCCAGGGGGATTGGTGCAAGTTGATAGGTGTGGGAATAATTCTCTATCAAGGTTTTCCGCTTCAGCCCAAACCTCACGCTTCGTCATTCCGTCGATAAAAGAAATGTCGGGAATTTTACCCATGTCAACTAATGTTTGTACAGTCACATCTCCGACTGCAATCAGTTTAGGAGTATGAATAGAAATTGAAGCAAGTGCCTTTTTCATGGCGATTTCAGGATTTGATTCGGGGCCCTCATGAAGGGTCCCAAAAGGTTGTTTGAGTTCATCATCAAGAATTACTGGCATTCGCTGATCAAGATACATTTCAGCCTCTCCGAGCCAAGGCTGACCTTGACGGTCAATTTCACCATCTCTTATTCTACTTGAAGAAATGATTTCACCAGCCGCCCCTAGAACCTGTTCTGCCATAATAATACTCAAAGGCGCCAAGGATTCTATCTTTCTTGAACTATTGATGGATTCACATGCAGACCTAGTTTCAGGGGTGCATCCAATCGAATCTGCCTCCAAAGTAGTTGGGGCAGGCCCAACTTCATCCTCCAAAAGGTGTAAAGTGAGTTTTTCTCCATAGCCTTGACTTTCAGACCACGACAAAATTTCGTCACGCCTAGTTTGCCAATCCAGAACGATGGGGGTTTTTGATTGAGCCATAGTATCGCTTGTAAGCCATATTTGAACCTCATCAGATTGCTCCAAACAAGTAGAAATCAGATGATGATGGCCAGCATGAAGGCGGTCAAATGTACCACCTAGTAAACACAGTGAGTGCCGACGCATCAAAACATCTGACAGGTTGAACCTCAATCAATCCTACTGATGGTTGGAAAAACAAAAGTGTGCCCCGGGGAGTAACGAACCGCCTCATCGCTTTTGGCTCGGAGGTTCTGACCCACCCCGGGGCGTCTGTCGGACGAGTGGGTGGTTCCGTTAGTCATTCCGCGCACAGCAGTCGTATGGAGACCTTCTCGCCCTGCCGCCATTTTGCACCGAGGATCATTCCCCGAAGGGTCACCACGGCCTTCGAAGGCGGCGATACCCCGCACTTGGTACCACAGTTCATCCCTCGCCGGCGAAGGCCAAGGTCCGTGTGGTGTTGCAGTCGGGGCAAACTTTTGGGTAAATCCACCCCTTTTGAATCCTCTTATAGATGAAAATGGCTCATAATCGCCGCTGAGCAGACTCTCTTAGACCATCATGGTATCCACTTATGCCAGCGGCTAATCGAGCCGCAACTTCTGGATCCCCATTGACAATTTCAGTTGCACTGAAGGCTGGCCATCTCTCACGCGGTTGCAACAACCATCCAATCATTGGATGAATTTGGCCTACAACTGGTTTAGTGTCGACAAGAATTGACTTCAATGTATTCAGAATGTCAGTCAACTCAGCAAAGCCTTGCAACTCCACTTCAATTTCAACACCCTGCAGAATCCTCTCCAAACGTGAGACAAGGTCAGTAGGACAACCCGGGTGTTCTATCTCGCCCAAACCTGGGATTGTATGAATCTCACCTATCTTGCGAAACAGGGCCGAGGCCCATGGAATGCTCTCTCCCAAAAGCATCTCTCGCCCGTCTACTCCTTCAGTAATTATATTGAACAATAGTGGTGAAAAAGGGGCCCACCATTCAATGGGTAGAGATGTGATTTCTCTAATTTCTTCAACCGAGGGGGACCTATCATCTCTTACTGTTGAGAGTAGTGATATCCAGCCATTAATTATAGGTGATGATCTTTGAGATGCCTCAATGTCCCTTACCCAGTTATCATCTAATTCTCCTTGAGAAGATAGCCAAATTAATCCAGTTAAAGCCGGAATTATATTTGATGGTAATGATTTCGCAATACTATTTGGGGCCCAACGAGCCAAATCAGAAGCAAGTTCGAGAGGCAACCATGCAACCTGCGAAAGTAGCGTGGAAGTTAGCCATGAGGAGGCAACATCATTGAAATGATGTGAATCAATTAAAGTTCTCAATCTCAACGCTAAGTCATCCTCATCTCGGATTCTTTGTACAAGATGATTGTGAGCTAATACCTGCCACTCATTTGGCGCAGTTCCTGCAACTTCCGCTAGAAATTCTATTGGCACTTTTTCTACAGGTAGAAGCGAAATCCAATCAGCGCCCAACTGATTACTTTGACGACGCCACAGCGGCCAGCGATTATCATCTGGGCAAGCTATCCATGCCGCTAATGGGTCAACTGATTCAATTCTATCAGCCCAATCAGCATCACCTTCTGGATATCGCAGTGATGCAGCAAACAATCTCATTTCTTCGGAGGATTCTTCAGATGCATCAGGAGGTGCCGAATCACCTGCTGCGAGCCGAGCCGCTGCAACGACCTCCTCTAGAGTTGATGCAGAATTTGGAGGCACCCAAAGTGGCGGTGGGGATGTGAAACTAGGTGGTGGGCGGTGTGTTACCTTGCAAGGCAACTCAACATCGCCAGCCAATTTCAAGAGGTACCAAGAGAGTGGGCGAATTGGATCTGGCCTAAGGGTGGGGTAGGCGAGTGGCTCTTCGGGTTCTTGAGAGAGAATTGCAAGTCTAGTTCTCGGGTCCTGAAAAACTGAATGTAACTGGTCTTGGTCGTGGTGCCCAGGTGGGTATTGTAAAACTACAGGGGTTGTTTCTTGCCGTGCTAAGGACCAATCTATCAGAGAAAGCCAAGCCGTTGATGATAGACCTTGAACATCAATGATAATATTCTCTACCTCACTTTTTTCAATCCATTGATGTTTGGACCAATCCGATTGGAAACGCCTCCAAGTTGATTCTTCAACTCGAATGTTACCACTTCGTTTGCGACGACCTTTACGAATTGCTTGAATCAATCCTTGTAAGCGGTGTCGACGTTCTGTTTGCGTAAGACGTGGGTGGGCGCGATTAATCCATGAATCAAGAATTGAAAGTGGTATGGCATCGCCTTGACGCCCTAACAGTGATGCTTCTGCAATTACGAGGGCACCATTTGAGGCCGCTGAAAGGAGAGTCGTTGTTGAAAGCCTGTCGGGTAAAATTGCACAAATAGGGCATTGGGACTGAAGAGGGGAACTTGATTCATGGGCTGTTCCAAGGGTCCAAGATTCTGATTCCCCCATCGGCATTGGGAGGTCTGGCCAGCCCTCTTGCCCTGGTTCGCCAAACCAACTTCCAATTGCTAACTTCAGTGATTGTCGAGGGTCTAGTAATCTAGCACGAACTAATCCTATTACGGGTGCAGGTTCAACCCAATCAGACAAAGATGATGTTGATTGGTCTTCAGAAGGTGGAGGAACCTGCTCAAGAGATGTCAAATCATACCATCTTACTTCTGCTTCACGCGCAACTGCCCAAACATATTCAGCCTTGACCCCCTTAATTCCACTAGAGATTACTGTTTGTTCTGAATGACTGAAATCCCCACTCCATGGCAACGGAATGAGTGGGCTAGTGAGGGATTTGGTGTAAGCAAGCAGAAGTTGGGGGCCATCTTTTGCAAGTAATTTTCCAATCGCGTGTTCGGGGATTGAATCGATTCTGCTTTCAGCCAATCTAGCCAATTCGTCACCAAGAATTACCTGCCAGCCAGCCGCTGTGAGATGCTGTTTAGCACCTCTTTGCCCTGGCCCAGAATCTGACTGAATAAGGCCCTCCTCCCTCATTCTCTTCAATTCTGCAGAAGCATGCGGCAAGCGTAGCGTAACTGCTTTACTTGAACCTGTGACAGTTGAGGGACCATCGGAAAGATGGTCCAATAACCGTCTTCTGTAACTACCTCTGATTCGTGAAAAAGTCACCGGATTTCCACTCTTAGCCATGCCCACCTCTCCGACACCTCAACTGGGCGCTTGGTATTAGGGCGTTGTTGATAGTACTTCAATTATTTCATTAGTTACCATTTGTTACACATTTCCACTGGAGAAAGTACGGTTTTACTAACTCACCGAATATTTTATTCATCAACCATGCAATAAGTATGTCATCACCTGTAACAACACTGCGTCATCTGTGGCAACGGTTATATCAGCGACAGCATTCGCTCAGGTCAGACGGTGTAAAGAACCACCATTGGTGGCCGTTAGATGACTTGGAGGAAAAGGTGAAGAAAAATGAAGACAGTTAGAATCAGACAGAAGATCAAGGCATTCCTTGCTGAAAGACCCCGTAATACCGCGGAAATTCTTGAGCACATCAATACCACAATGAGACACGGGACAACAAGCCAACAACTCGGCAATGTTCTCTCTAAAGATAAAGACATAGTGAAGGTCGGATACATCAAGAGAAGTGGAATTCTCTCCGGAGGATATGATATATGCGAGTGGGCAATTGTCGACTGGGTAAAAGACAAGCATCCAGAGTGGAGACCTGGCCAGCCATTTCTTCTTGACCGTGACAGACCTGGCTTCTGAAGTAGCAGATTCAATCACAAGTTCGCTAATCGCGAATGGTTAACCATTCATCTTTTACTTGTTCATCATTTACTAGTTACCGAGAAGTAGTTTGTAGGTACTTTTCGCACTCAATTTTCAAGTGTAATGTCCCAATCACCTGAGCGAGCAAGGCTATTCATCTTAGCACGGTGTGAAAATGCATTTTGACTATCTTCTGGAGTCCCAGAAGCCCAAGATTGGAGTGCTGCTGCTTGTAGGGCCCTACCATAGGAGTACGAAAGTTGCCACGAAGGGTTTGCTTCCATTGAATTCATCAAATTGAGATGTGCGGTGGCATCTTCATCAGATTGGCCGCCAGACAAGAACACGATGCCGGGCAGGTTTTGAGGAACATTTTCCTTTAGACACTTGAGAGTTAACTGAGCAACTTCTTCTCTAGAGATTTGCTCAGAACAAGCCTTGCCGGCGATTATCATGTTTGGTTTCAAGAGGGCCCCAGGAATGTGCACCCCTTGGTCTTTACAAGCCGCAAAGGTTGCAGTGAGTATTTCTGCAGTAACAGAATAACAACGAGCGGCATCATGGCCACCTTCCATCAAAACTTCTGGCTCAATAATTGGCACTAAACCCTGCTCTTGACAAATTGCTGAATATCGGGCTAATGCATGTGCATTTGCGTTGATGCAAGCTTGTGAAGGGATTCCATCGCCAATCGTAATGACGGCGCGCCATTTTGCAAATCGTGCACCCATGTTGAAATATTCCTCACATCGAGATCGCAATCCATCTAATCCTTCGGTGATTTTTTCACCATTGTGATTTGCCAAAAAATAAGCGCCTGTGTCTACTTTTATCCCTGGAAGAATATTTTTGGCTAACAAGTATTCGGGTATTGCTACACCATCATCCATCAACTGTCTGATGGTCTCATCATAAAGGATTACACCACTGACTGCTGATTCACAGCCTGGTGCCGCGAACAAGTTTGCTCGGTAAGAGCGGCGTGCCTCTTCACTTGGCTCAACCCCAACTCCTTGAAGTCGGCTACTCATTGTACCCGTACTTTCATCTGCAGCTAGAATCCCTCGCCCAGGAGAGACCAATTTATTCGCATTTGCTTCAAGCATTGTAATGTCCATGCGTACCACTTATCGGGCACGAGTCGGCTTGGTATTTTCAAGTCATCGCTGTAAGTTAATAGACAATATTAGTGGTATCATCACGTAAAATAATTGCACAAGCATCCAAGAATTATTAACCAATTTATTTAACCACAAAATGGAGATAAGTTGTATCCACCAAAAAGTGGTTGCTAGTGAGTTATTGAGGATACTCAGTACTGATGAAGCGTCTTACCCCACTTGCCACATCGATTACTTCTGAATGAACAGCCACCCGGCCACCAAAGTCTTCTACCCCTGGAAGATATCCTGAGCAAACGCCACTGGCAACGAATAATGCGTCTGAACTCGAGCACAAATCATCTCTGCCCCAGAGCCGATAAACGTCATCCCCAAGCATCTCCTTTGCTCGACGCTCGTGGTCTTCATTTGTAGTTACGAGACGCCCTTCGAAATGACCCCCCAAACCTCTCAATGCTGTCGCAGTAATCACACCTTCAGGAGCCGCCCCTATGCCCATCAGAAGATCAATATCACTATCTGGATTTGCCGCGTCAAGAGCTGCAGCAACGTCCCCATCACCAATGAGAGGGACTGAGACACCGAATTCTCTCAATTCTTTAATCAAGTCAATATGACGATCTCGGTCCATTACAACAATTTTTAGGTCTGTAATTTCTTTGTCCAAAGCCGCCGCCGCGGCTTCTACATTGTATGCAACATCCGCTTCAAGTGAAATTTCTCCAACAACTTCTGCAGGACCTGCTAACTTGTCCATATAACAATCAGGCGCGTGTAAAAGCGAACCACGCGGAGCGGCGGCAAGCACCGCGATTGCATTAGGTAAATCCTTAGCAACATGATTAGTACACTCAAGAGGGTCTACTGCGATGTCAACCTGCAAGGCTCCTTCCTCACCCTGCATTGAACCCAGTGGTTCACCAATCCACAACATTGGTGCGTCATCTCTCTCGCCTTCACCAATAGCCACTCGGCCATCAAATGGTACCGAGTCAAAGACACTACGCATTGCCTCCACGGCGGCTCCATCAGCCAATTTGCCATCACCGTGACCACGCCATTTTGCTGCTGCTATTGCCGCGGCCTCAGTTGCTTTCACGAAGTAAGATGTCAAATCACTCGTCTTCGCCATGGTTGGGGGAGGGCCTATCGGTTCTCAATGTGGCGGTCACGAACCCTTCTTCTTTTCAAGAACTTGAATAGACTCAATTTGAGTTTCTGGATATTGCCCATGAGCATCCTTTTCTAGTGACTTCACCATATCCCACGCGCATAGAAGGCCTGCTGAAACACCAACAATTGCTTCCATCTCAACACCGGTTTTCCAATGAGCAGAAACAGATAATGTGCAACGAAGGGAATCTTCTTCCCAATCCCAAGACACATTACAACCTTCAATGGGTATAACATGACAATGAGGAATGATTCTCGGGGTGTCCTTTACGGCTTGAATTGCAGCAACAGTAGATGCTTCCAAAACATCACCTTTAGCGATTAGCCCATTCCTAATTGCATCTGCTGAATCAGCGGATAGTCTCAGTAATCCTGTAGCAACCGCGCTTCTCTCAACTATTGGTTTATGTCCAATTGGTACTATTCCATCAATGCCGTTGCTCATCCCAAACCACCTTTCCAAATCGTGCCATCAGCCCTAACTTCTTTTTTCCACAAGGGGGCTTGAGATTTCAGTTCATCTATCAACCAACTACAGGCCTCAAAACCCTCAGCCCTATGTGGGCTTGCAACATGAATCGCGACAATAGGCTCACTTGGTCCAACACTTCCAGTCCGGTGAGCCATTGAAACTGAAAAAACACCAAACTTAGACAGAGCTTGATGTCCTAGGCTTGAGAGGACTTGGGGTAATTTTTCTTCCCACGCGTCAAATTCTAGCCTTTTTATTTGCACCCCATCATCTTCCCCTCGTGTAATACCGAGAAAGGATACAATGCTTCCACAACCCTTCAGATGAAGTTTTTCTCTGACTGCTGTCGAATCAAGAGATTCTGCCGCAGCAACTACGATGACTCTCTCATCTACAGTCATTTGATTTTACTGGAAAAGCACTTCCGCATTAAACCGCCGATGGCGAATGCTTCATGATTGAAGCGCCACCCGAAGAAATTGATGGTGACGGTGTCTGCTACTGATGGGCCCATTCAAATCATGGGTGCAGGACTCTCGGGCTTAGCCGCTGCCATCATTTTAGCCAAGGCCGGACGTGAGGTACATGTCCACGATATTCGTGGCGATTCAGGGGCAAGATTTGACGGTGATTTTCAAGGGATTGAAAATTGGACTAGTGATGAAGATTTCTTGGATGAGCTGAGGGAATGGGGTATAGACCCTGACGAATTTAAGACTACTGCATTTCACCAAGTTGATGTCATTCATCCAGATGATGTCATCACTCAGGCATGGAGCCCAACCGTCGCATTCCGAGTCATAGAAAGAGGGACTGCCCCTCATACCATTGACCAAGGCCTGAAACGTCAGGCAGTCGCTGCTGGAGTAAATCTTCACTACAAATCAAGGGTAAAACCAGAAGAGTGCCATATCATCGCTGCAGGCCCCAAGGATACCTCGGCCCTCGCTTATGGCGAGATATTTGAGACATCACATCCGGACCATGTGGCTTTCCACTTCAATGACAAACTAGCACCCGGCGCCTACGCCTACCTGATTATCATAGATGGAATCGGACTAATCTGCACCTGTCTTTGGCGTAAACAACAGAAGAGTGCACGCTACCTCAACGAAACCATCGCTTGGTACGACAAGCATTATCCTGAACTAGATAGAAAGCCGATTAAACGGGTTGGAGGAAAAGGTGACTTCACAATTAATCGCAATTACACAGTAGATGGCCGCCATTATGTTGGCGAAGCCGGCGGTCTTCAGGACTTCATGTGGGGATTTGGTATGCGATGTGCTATTACAAGTGGCGTATTTGCTGCCAAGGATATACTTGGTGAATGTAATTATGACAAGGAGGTTCGCACCAGATTACTGCCAACGGTCAAGACATCGGTATCCAATCGTTGGTTAATGAACCGAGTTGGGGATCGCGCCTTCAAACGAATATCAGTCTCATGGATGAAGGACCAGAAGAAGAGACAGGATGGGCTTCCCTTCATCGGTCGCCTCTTTCGGCCCGACTTGTTCCGAGGACTTGTCTACCACCTCGCGGCAAAATGGACGCTGAAAAAAGTTGACGTGGCTGATGGACGAGTTATTCATCGCTTACCTTATCGAAAGGCTCTGAAAAGAGATAATTGGGAGCCGAGTGAGCAAGCCATAGCCGTAGAGAAAGAGTGGAAACTCTCTCGTAAAGTGGGTGGTACTGAATCATTCTCAGAAGAAGAGTGACTCACAATGTACTGGATGACCGGTATTCACGGGTGATGTCTTTGCCAGGGAATTGGTCCTCTGACTCTCGATAGACTGTCCTTAGATTGTTGACCCAATTCATTTGCTGGGTTACTATCCAGAACTCCTTTACTCCAATATCCTCAGAGTTTTCCATCCAACCCATCACAATCTCCATTGTCATTCTCGCACCTTCACGATGTGGATAGGCAAACACATCCATACTGAGTGGAGGTGTGGCTACAATTTCTCTATCTTTTACATTTGATAGTTGCTCAAATAATGTTTCATAAGCCTTTTTGATGAGGCTGCGCCTTGAATCATCCTGGGTTGGTCTGCGGCAATCTGGACCAACAACATGTATTAATTTCTTAGTTGCCAAACCATATGGTTCAGTGATAACTGAGGTTCCAACTGGGCAAGGTTGCATGTTAGTTTTCCTGCGCTCAACAGCAATAGCATCACACTCTGCCCGTAGTCCAGGACCTGCCTGTTCGTGAATTGCTCCATCAACTCCTTCCCTGCCTGCGAGACGGTTATTTGCAGTAGTAATCATTACATCTGATTCAATCTTGGAAATGTCACCAATAATGACTTTTACCAAGCCATTCTTGCACTTCCGCGCCATGAAAACATCTACCATGTTCAGAGCAGGCGAGGCCGTTGGCAATATACCCCACGCTGAATAGGCTTAAATTAACACATTTTTCAAATTATAATACTGACACGAATGCGATAATGTATTGAGCAAGAAGAGATTAACAACAATTGTGTCCAGCGTACGCTTTAGCCTCGCTTTGGCCTTACTGATAGTGAGCCTACCTTTGGCTAACTTTAGCAATCAACCTGACGGGTTAGAGACTGAGGGATCAAGTACCTACACTAACGATATTTGGAATGAGACACCTTTCAGAGATATTGCAGTTCCAGAAGCATTCACTTTTCTAAATTACATTAATTATTCTGATGTTGGTGTTCTCATTAACAACAATAGTGAGGTAAGTAAAACCATTGGTTATGCTTTTGTTGCTGCTCGTAATATTAGTACTAACCGTGTTTTCTTATTCGATAACGACAGCACACCTTCTGCTGAAACCATCAACCCAACTCAATTTGATACTTATTTCGCAGAACCGTTGCGACAAATGATTAATGACCGGAATCTGACTACAGAACTCAATTATTTAGTCACCACAAAAGGAATACCTCTGAGAATCAATGGGCCAGGAAATGGCAAAGCTGCCTTTGATTCAGAAATAGGTTTAGTCAACGGTGTGTTCAACTCAACAATACACCAAAACTGGTGGGCATCGCATACCTATGGACCTGGGGCTGGCGAGGAAATGCAACAGTTTTCTCGCCAAGAAGAGGGTTTCTATTTAGTCACTAGATTAACAGGATATACTGTTGAGACCGCACTTGGCTTAATTGACAAAGCCAATAATTCGTTTGGCCAGAGAGGGCAGGCTGTGCTGGACCTCGCTACAAACCGCAATGGCTCGGGATACAAATGGTGGAACGATTTGCTCTATGCGGCAAATACAACATTAAATGGAAGTATGGAAATTCCAGTTCATTTTAATCAAAATTCTACTTTTGTAACAAATGAATCAAATGTGATGTTGTACGCTTCGTGGGGCTCTAATGATGGCTCATGGAATTCTAACTGGTTACCAAATTCCGGGTTTGATACTGCAGATAACGGTTGGGGAACTGGTGCTAGATATTGGGACCATACAGATCCGCCCCTTGTAGGAGACGAGGGTTTTACTTGGGCTCGACAGACAGCAGTCAAACGTAATGGAAATGCCGCCTTAGAAGGTGAATTGACTTCTGCGCCTTGTTCCACGGTGGAAGCATCTTCGGCTCCTGGATTAAAGGCAGAATATTTTGATAATGTAGGAATCACCTTCAATCGTAGTTTAATGCCGGATTTATCCGGCCGAACTGCCGATTATTGGCGCGTTGAAACAGACATCAACCACGCCGCGACCACCGAATTTTGGAGCGGGCTTGATAGCCGGTTTGATGACCACTGGTCAGCGAGGCATACTGGAGCCATCACAATCCCAGAGAGCGGAAACTGGACTTTCTTTCTCAACAGTGATGATGGCTCAAAACTGTGGATTGATGGGGCCGAAGTTGTCAACAATGAGGGGGAGCACGGAATGCAAGAGAGTTCAGGAACGGTATTTCTTAGCGCCGGGACACACTCACTCAGAACCGAGTTCTTTGAACATGGGGGATGGGCAGGCCTAATCTTCTCATGGCAAGGTGTGAATCAGACTAAGCAAGTAGTTCCAGCAAGTGCTTTCACGCGAGGGGATGGGGTTGAGCCGGCCCAGAACGAGTTGATTCATCACTGGTCATTTGATGATGGCATTGGCACTGTGGTTGAGGATTCTGCCGGCACTGCCAACATGACTCTGTTCAATAGTAACAACGGTAGTTCTTGGCAACAATGCCTGTTTGGAAATTGCTACAACTTTGATGGAACAAATGATTACGCCAAAGTTGATGTCAGCGATTGGGGCGGTAACTTCTCAATTTCACTGTGGGTGAACACGGCTAACGATAGCCAAAATCAGTTCTCATCAGCCTTCGCAGTAAATGACATCGCCGGCGATTCAGCGTCATTCCAAATCATGACAAGCGGCGCAAGCCCTGGAGACTGGCAAGTTTACCACAATATTTCATATCCGTTTGGAGAGGTTAGAGCAGACCAGTGGACCCATCTGGTTGTAACCTACCAGAATGCAACACTCACTCAATATCTTGATGGGCAATTAGTTCAAACAACTCAAGTTCCAAATGGCACAATAGACAGTATTGAGTTATACAAAGTTGGGGTAAATCGAGCTGGGAGCACCTACTTTGAGGGTTTGGTTGATGAACTAAAAGTTTGGAACCGAACGCTAACCGAATCCGAAGTAAAAGCAATTTTTCAAATGGCAGCAATAATTTGCCCATCGTACAGCGGCGCAGGTAATGCCGAGACTTCGGTCAGCCAAGACTACGACTTTGGTGACGAGTTGAAAGGACACGCATGGATTGTATACGGCTACGGAATGAAAGCAGGTTGGTTGCAAGGAGACTATCGACTAGAAGTAGATTCGTTCGACGATAATGGCACTTTCCTTTTCACTAACACAAGTACAACACAAAACCTCGATAGCGCATGGAATTCGCGCACCATGCGCTTCAGACCTCCAGCAAATGCATCCTCATTCAAAGTCAAGATGATTGCCTCACTTGAGAATGTAACTACCAACGGCTCGGTCTATTTTGACACCATGAATTTGCGTGCCATAAGACCTCACTTTGAGTGGGTTGATGGCAGTATTGCAGAGACCGCAGTGAGTACAGGTGGCAGAACGTTTGCGTGGGAAGCGACGTACGGGCAGAGTTTGGTGGTTGATCTCCTAGAGGATGGTGTGTCAGGCGTGAAAGGCTATGTCTACGAGCCGTATCTTTCAGCAGTTGGTTATCCAAATGTAGTTCTCCCCTACTACGCTTATGGGTACAATTTCGCAGAAGTAAACTATGCTGCTAATCCCTTAATCTCATGGATGGGAACGGTGGTTGGCGACCCTAAGATGGCGCCTTATTCCGACATTCTTCACGATATAGATGTAGAGGAGGTTAGAGTAGATGGTCGATTGACCGCAGGTGTTAACGGCAGTATTGATGTATTATTGCAGAATCTAGCCCCAGGTACTGTAAATGGCACCATTGAGGTGCGAGAAAGAAATGGCAATGCAATCCTCGCAAATGTGACTATCCAAATGCCTGGTGGCAATGATATCGGTTCTCGACGAATTGTTTCTCTAAATCTTACACCAACTCGAATTGGCTTCAACGAGTATGTCATCCGCTACATTGCTAGCGACTGGAAAAATCCTGAACGAGTTGTAGACAACAACCTTGGAATACTGAACACTCAGGTTAACCAAGCCCCGACCATCAATAATTTGCTATGCTCGTCATGGACTGTAAGCAGAGGGGACACTGTCGGATGTACAACTACTGTCAGTGATGATTTTGGTGTGGTGCAAAGTCGACTTGGATGGCGGCTTAACGGTAGTGGTGACAATTGGACTTTCATCAATTCAACTAGTGTTGATTACATCGCTTGGTATAGTGGTTTGACAATCCCAACTAATATTGAATTGGGTACACTTGATCTAATTGCTGAAGTTAGAGATGAACAATTTCAGTACACACTTCTACAACTTGATAACATAATGGTAGTGACCAATGCTTTGCACAATTGGTTCGGAGTACATATCACTGGAGTAGATAATGATGAATGGAACGGGGTTACAACACTGTCACCGTTCACTGCTCCAAACACTGTAGAACGTGATACTGATATTCTACTCAAAGCGTGTGTTGTTGACGCCGACCACGACCCTGTAACTGAGTTGCCGATGATAATCACTGATAGCGGTAATGTAAGTGGTGTTGAGCCAACAGATAGCGAATTTTCAGACGTCTTTTGCTACCAAGCAACTTGGCGTTTAGATTGGGGTAGTGAAACCAGTGACGTCACAGTTTATCTCTACGATTCGATTGGTAATCTGTTTACAACAAGATTGGTTTCTGTGCATGATGAGAAATTTAATGCAAATCTAACCCTCGTTGATTTTGACGGTGACTTGCTCGCTTTGGCAAGAGGTACGGGTGAGAGAATAGTAATCTCGCTATCTGATTATGATGACCCACTTTCAGACTATACCTACAATTTAACAGTTGAATGGCCAGGCCATACAGAATATACTCAACAAGGCGAAATTTATGCAGCAGAAATGATGCGTCAAAACTCCTCTGTAACTTTACCTCCACCAGAGGCGGGATTAGTATTTGGTGAACTAATTATCACATTGGAAATTACCGACATTGCACCAAATGGTGAA
>CAUZFJ010000003.1:0-17423 GCA_963579105.1 Candidatus Thalassarchaeaceae archaeon | reverse complement strand
TGGAGGTCTATCACAACTTCAAGGCTCAGACTCAAAAAAGACCTCAAGGCGAAAGAAAAATGATTCACGTAGAGGTGGTAGAAGTAAAACTCAACCTCGCCGAGGAGTAGCTCGGTCACATCAGAGACGAGAAGATTAAGCATTTGTTTGCGCACCTTGTTTATTGACCTCTAGGGTTCACCCAAGTATTGTGAAGGCAGCAATAATCGGAGAAGTCGCGGCGATTGAAGGCGTGTCTTGGTGTGCAATATCGTCAATAGAGGGTTTCATCCACGAAGTTGAAGGGGCTCCAGCAATATTCCTAGAAGGGATTGGGTCACTAATACCATCAATACTCAATTCTGCAAGTATATTGCTCTCTAATATTGAATTAGGTAATCCTAGAATCGTTACTTTGAATGGGGTAGATGGTACTCTAGTCGTTGCAACAATCAACGATTCTTACTCAATTGTTTGTAAAACAGAGAAAGGCGCAAATCTTGGAATGGTCCGTAAACAGATTGAAATTGCATCTGAAAACTTGCTGCCTCTGCTCTAGTTATTTCTTGAAGATACAAAAAAATAGTTAGAACTATTCACTATTATCTCAAGTTAGTACTTCGTCTAGTCTATCCTGTTCTACAGCATTTCTTAGTTCCATCGCGATTCTTCGCCCGCTACTCATTGGCTTTCGCCATGTTGAATTCCCATATGGGTGACCCATACTCATATGCACATTAGTTCCTCCTCCAACACGAGGAGCAACATCGTAGATTGAATAATTCATGTCTTTATCAATACAAGTTTGCAAACAAAATGGACCAATAATTCCTGGGTCGTAATGTTCCTTACTAGCGGTGATGAATTTTTCACCCAATGCAAAAGCCTCCTCAAGTAAACTCTCCCTAATGGTGGCTGTGTTATGACCTACTACAGTCATCTCTGGTATTTGCTGATGGATTGGCATGGTCATTTGCTGTGGTGCTGGAAGTCTCACATGGCCATCTAAACTTGATTCGAATCTCCAATCAACACCCAGTAATTCTAGTTTTGACATCTCCTCTTCTAATGGACTATAGAAAAAGTTGAGATTGAATACAGGACCAATTACATAACGCTCAATTCTAGCACCTGCTAAACTTGCTTCATCAATCACGCCTTGTTGGAGGAGGGCTTCTGATTTTTCTTTGTACTCAGAAAAAGAGGCACAAGTGAAAAATCCTCTCTCAAGTATCTTTTCAGCATGATGCAACTTCACAATAACCAAACAATCGATATCTTCAGGATTTTCAATTGCTTCGGGGTAAGGTAATCCTGCTTTATCAAGAATCCAATAGTAATCCTGGTCTTCTGTTCGCTCTTCCATTCGTAGCATGTTTCGGCTACCAAACATCGGCACTCGGAAATCGTTCTCAATTTGTGACATTCCACAATAAGATGTGAACGACCGATTTGGGATATAAACCACATTTCTGTCCCGCATTCCTTGTTGAAAGGAAGTGTCCAACACTTCATCAAAGCGGTCAAGCACAATTGCCTTGTCAACCATGCCTCGGGTAACTCGGCCTGATTGGTTTCTTACGGTCTTGAAATATTCTGAGTAGGTCTTCTCCCGACCTTTTTGACAGTAGGCGACTGTTGGGAATCCCTCTTCAATCGCGCCATCGCAGATATCCAATGCAGAGTGACTTGCTGTCATTCCGACACGTAATTTCATGCGATCATAATCGTTCAATATTTCAGAAATATCAGAAGATTCTATCAAATTTCACACCTCGTTTAATCTTCACGTCTCATAGTCATCAATTGTTCAGTAGACAATGTTTTTCCAGCCATCAAAGCACTCATCAAATCGACATTTGCAGGTAGTGCATCGGCCTTGGAAGGTTGTACACCATCGGCCCGGTCTTTGGCTGCTTTAAGCAGATGTCTTGAACTCCAAATGCAACGCATTGCGACTATGTAGTATTGATGTTCTCGGTCTGCTTCAACTTTGGCAGCAACAAAAGCCCGGTGTGCCAATTCATGCTCATCATTTAATCGACGAGTCTCATCATTTAATTTACCCATCAAATCATGAGCGGCTTGAGCAGCATCTGCTGCAGCAATAACTCTACCATGGGCAGCATCACAAGAAACACGTAATGCATCAAGTTCAATATTTTCATCGCTACCACCGGCTGGTTTTATCTTCTCTTCAGCAGACCGTAATTGATTTTTTAATAAGATTATTTGTTCTTGGAATTTCTTGTCATTAATCTTCGCAATCATGTGATCCATTTCTAACCGATCCATCTTTTTTTGAATTTGTGCGGGACTGTCTCCACTTTGGCGTTGGCCTTTGTTTTCTGCATCAGCACCAAGGACCTCAATTCTTAGGCTGTTGTATTCCTTGTTTGCTTTATCTCGCTCGGTCTTTGCCTCACGCACCATGGTGTTCTCTTTGTCACGGACATTTCGCTGACGCTCAATCTCATCATATATCTCACGCTTTTGACCGTTCACCTGTTCACGGCGAGATTTATTTTCAACAACTTTCGCGTTCCACTCGTCTCGCTGTGATTGATGTTTTGTGATGAAATATTCTGTTCTGGAAACGATACCTTTCAATGCCGACTGCATCAACCACCATCTCCCAATCTCATTCTCACGGCCCATAGGGCCGGTACTTCACGAGCCTTCCACTAAGGTGAGGCATTTAACCACTATGATTTGTATGGCCGAGGGCGTTATTCTGAATAGACGCATATAATCAGTAATTACTTTCAACAACAATAAATACCGGTTACAAAATCGGCATAGTGGGAATCATGTATATTGGCGGCATTGCAGGAATGGAGCGGGTAATTAGTCGGGACGCGGAACCACCATATCTGAGCCTTCTCACGGGACCGCCGGGCTCAATGAAAACCAGTTTTTCTCTGTCCATAATATCTAATCACTTGCGAAGAACTGGTGGGTTTGGACTATATTGCACAGTTGAAGAATCAGTTGACAGTCTACTCAAAACATGTAATTCAATGGGATTGGAGTTACCACCTAATCTCCAAATCACTGATTTGACGGAGTTAAGGAAAGAAAATGAAGCGATGGATTACCTGAAATTTACTCGTCGTATGATTCAGCACTTCAAAAAAGAAAGAGGGGACCAATTCTCTGTATTTGTTTTAGACAGCCTTGGCGCTATTTACAGCCTAACTAGCGTTAATGAGGAAATGAGGAAGAAGATGTTCGGATTCTTCGATTTCCTTAGGTCTCAAGGCTTGTACACTATTATTATCACAGAAAGGCAGACTGGAGAATTTGCTGAACTTCAGGGTAATGAGGGATTCATTGCGGATGGAATTATCAATCTTGGATTAGACAGGAGAAATGGCAAAATTGTTAGAACAATGCAAATAGAAAAGATGAGACATTTGCGTCACAGCATGGAAAAGCAAGCAATTGACATTACTTCTGGCGGAGTTACTATCTTGGGACCTCTATTTGACTAACTAAAATGCATTTTTCCTACGCTTTTACCCGGTTTGGGGTAAATTGAGTATTTCACCACTTAGTCCGTGAACAATCATCCACCCGTTTCCTGGAAAATCAACTTGCCAACCGGGTATCAAAATAGGAGATGAAGTCATCTCTGCCACCTTTTCTTCAATTCTCCACCAGTGTAGAATGCTCCCCTGAACCTCGCCGCCAGCTGCTGTCTGACTTACTGTCCAGTGTCTCCTCTCCTCGCACACCGAAGGTAGTTCTGAACGCACCATTTCAATCGTCTTCCAAGAAGTCGGAGGAATCTGCTCAAGTTGAGGTACAAAGGGAAGGGGTTCTGCATCACCCATTCTAGTCAATTGAGAAGAAAACGGGTCCTCAAGGAGGGTCCAACGGTGTTTTTCCTTGTTGCCTTCGGGTCCAAGTAGGTGGCCATCAATATGCCACCTTCTACCTTCAAGGAGAATTGGTCGAACTTGCAACCTTTCATAGCCGCGTTGTGATAGCCATTCAGTTAGTTTGACTTTTGGTTTTATTGCCGTGGCATCTGGCGGCGGTGGCTTAGATTTTTCAGCCCTATTTGAAATCCCACCAATAGAAGGGGAGATAGGCGTTTCATCAAGGTGTAATCTTATTCGCCCTGCAAGAATCGCTTGGCCCAGCCAATTAGAAAGTTCCTCTGAACCCCACAGTACCAGACCAATTCTGTTCGGTCCGATTGTCCGATCTAAGTCAATTAATTTCCTCTCTGAGACAAGCCAGTGAGAACCATCTGGGGCGTCAACCATCCACCGCTCCAATTCCATCCTGTCAATTGGTGCCCAGCCTGGTTGGGCATGCCAAACGTGAGTGCCCACATCAACCGGGCAGCCAGCACTAGAGTCAGATATTGACTCAATTATTCCTAAACAATTTATTCCTGGTGTTCTAGAAATGATGGAAATAGACTTTACCTCAACGCCAATTTCCTTGAGAATGGCGGGTAAAGAAACAGTCATTGAGGCTCGGCTACTTCATGTGCACATCAATGCTCTCCTCTATGTTGGCCCTAAAGGGCCAGATTCAGAGGTTAACCGAATTAGCGAAATCAATCAATGTTGCTTCGTAATGAGAGTAAATCGCTAGTACCTGCATCAACCACGCAAATGGTACTCACATGGAAAGGCTTTGCACAAGCAGCACCTAGTTCTCGGTTCACCATTCCAACCCTGTGAATTGGGATGTCGGGGTGACTAGAGTGAAGTTTTTCGATGTAACCTAACGGGCAGTTAGCCGCTAAGATAACTAATTTAGCTTCACCATGAGCGCAAGCCGCCACCGTCTGATTTTGGCCAAACAACAAGGTTCCATTATTAATTGCAGTTTTCAATTGTTTTACTATATCCATTTTTATTCCTCCATACTCCACATTTGTATCTCATGGTGGGATTTAGATTATTCCTTATCTGGGATGTAGAATAGTTCTACGCTCCCTGTTCCAAGTGCAACAGGTTGCCCAACAATAATGTTCTCGGCAACTCCAGCTAATTCGTCTTGTTCGCCGATAATACCGGCCCTTAGAAGATGATTGACTGTTACTTCGAAAGCAGCACGGGCCAAAATACTGTGTTTGTTTCCTGAAACACCGTGACGCCCAATTGCTCGGACTTCACCTTCGCTAGTCATCACATCCGCTACAGTAACCAAGTGTCTAACATCAACATCTAATCGTGCAATCTGCAATGTCAATATTAGCTCGTTGATTATTGCTTGTCGAGCCGCCTCAACGCCGAGATATTGGTGGATTTCTGTGATGTTGTTAGTGTATGTTCGGGCACGGTCAATTCCTTCAAATTCACTTACTGCCGCTAGATTACTTCCAATGGTTGCTATGTAAAACTCACCTGTTACAGCATCTTTTTGAGTATTAGCACGCTGAATATCTGTTACACCTTTCAAACGTAATTCCTTAACTTTCTCTTCTAAAGCCAAGAGTTCAGTGTAGTTAGGGGTGACATCGTCACTTTCCTTCTTGCGGCCTGGAATAATTGTCAACAACTTTGGTCGAACATCATTGTCAGCCTCAATGAAAAGGCGAAGGCGACGGGTTAGAATCTCTTTGACTTCAATGGGTTTAACTCCCTTCTGCTTCATGTTGCCTGGAATTAATTTTAGAGTTATTCTACGCTGAGTGACATCAGTCTCAATGACTGCGATATCTTTGGCATCAGTAATTTCTAGAGATGCTGCAAGATTGCGAACTTTCTTCTCATCATGTTTCAATTTGTCATCTAAGTGAATTCTCATAGTTGGTGTGGATGATTTCTTTCTAGCATCAACAATCTCAATGATTCTTGGCAGACCTTGAGTAACGTTCACAGATGCAACACCCGCATAGTGGAAAGTACGCATGGTCATTTGTGTTCCCGGTTCACCAATTGATTGTGCGGTCAAAATTCCAACTGCTTCAAATGGATCAACACCACTTGACTCAGAAGCTGTGTCCGCTACTTGGATGATAGATAGCGCTTGCTTTGCTGTCAGCTTTTGCCTGCCGCGTCGTTCAATTTCGTCTGCTAAATTACTGAGAACACGCTTGGATAAGGTTGAACCCTCCTTTTCGGCTGCATTGGCCAAGGAAGTGTAAATCCCTGAAGAGTTTAGTCCTTTTATCAATTGACTCATTTTCATTTCAGGGTCAAACTGTTCAAGTTCTTGCTGAACCTTGACTCTTCTCTTGGCTGCACGACGACGTACTACAGTAGTGCTAGTGGTTGAGGCTGCAGAAGCGCGGGTGCGCTTTCCAAATTTCTGAATGACCTGAGATAACTTATCAGCTTCATCAGATGAAAGTCCGCAAATCTTAGCGATTTCACCTTGTGATAATATCTTGACATCATCCCATTTGCGGCCATCTGCAAGATTGTGAGCATAATCTTCAGGTATACCCATATCCATGAGTTTTTTCTTGGTTGCTGACTTTACTACCATTATTTCTCACCACCTAATACATTATCAAGAACATCTCTGATGTTAATTGCAGAACCTCTGATACTACGTGTTGGATCGGTTCCATCTTCACCATAACTGAATTGAATAATTCTGTCTGCTGTATTTCGCACAGAGCGGTGAGAGTCACCATGGACCTTCAAATCGTCCATCGCGTTAATGAGACGGCGCTGCATGTATCCTGATTTACTGGTACGAACTGCAGTGTCAACAAGAGATTCTCTTCCTGATACTGATAGCATGAAGAACTCAGTTGGCTCAAGTCCTTTCTTGAATGAGGATTGAACGAATCCTTTCTCCTGAGCACCCTTTGCATTTCTCTTAAAGTGTGACAGAACTCTATCCTTGTAACCACGTTCAAGACGCTGGCCACGAACTCGAGTCTGGCCAATTGAACCAGCCATCATTGAGAGGTTGTCCATAGAACCACGAGCGCCTGATACAGCCATCATTACTGCCGCGTTGTCACTCGCTAGGTGTTCCTTAGCAATTTCACCAGTTCTAGACCTTGACTGGTCAAGAATCTGCATAATATCTTCTTCAAGTGTCTCTAGAGGTGTACGTCCAGGTCTTGCCTCGTAACCTCTTCCATTCTTACCGTACAATTCGAGTTTACCATCTACATCTGCAACAGCTGTTGAATTAATATCAGTGATTTCTATACGTGCTGCTGGAGGAAGGTCCTCGTCATCAATTCCAGTAGTGAATCCTATGGCAGTACACATTCCTATAGTTAGTTGACACAATTCATTGAGGAACTGTGCGCCTCGTGTGCTTCCATGAATTTGGAGGACTGCGTCAAGCAGTTTTCCGTCTTCAGCACCAATTCCCGTCTTGTCAATAGTTCCTGACAATATTTCGCCGTCAATGACTTCGACCTGATCGTTGCTTCGACTCTTGTAACTGAGATTAATGCCTGAAGGAATAATCAAATTGAGGAGCTCACGGCCATTGTAACCAATGTTTCCGTTCTCATCTTTCACTTCCTTTGGTAGGTCTCCAGTCCAGTCGATTTTACTTAGGATTTCAATTGATAGGCTCTTTGAAACTACACGGTCACCATTGGTCAACAAGTATGCACCAGAAATGTGGTCGTGGATACCGCCGATGACTGCACCACCATATCGTGGACTGAGAATATTCTCTTGAACCCGCATCAATACCTTTGCTTCAGCACGAGCCTCTTCGGACTGAATAATGTGTAGATTCATTTCATCACCATCGAAATCAGCGTTGTACGGTGTACAAACTGACAGATTGAAACGGAACGTTTTACCTTGCATTACTCTGACTTCGTGAACCATCATTGACATTCGGTGCAAAGATGGTTGTCGGTTGAAAATTACTACATCTCCGTCAATCAAATGACGCTCAACTACCATTCCTGGCTTGGGACTGCCATCCAAATCAATGGTCGCTAGTCGGTCCTCTACCTGAGTCCTCTCTTCATCTTCGTCATCCCATGGTGAACCACAGTGTGGGCAAATAACATCCAAGTGCTCTGGGTATGTTGTGTCTTCAGGTTGCTCTTGGCCCCACCTCCAGCGATTGTGGATGATGGCACGAGGGTCATCTTCTGGGAGTTGCTTTCCATTATCATCTTCCCCACGCAAATTGCATATGGTTGATTCTAAGTCAGCGACCCAGTTCTCTTGCAAGCCTTCAATAGTACGACGATTCTCCTTCTTTATGACTAGACCTGGTAGGAAATTAGGTGCTCTTAGCACTTCGTTTAGATCTGGAGCCATACCTTCGTATGGCTCATCACGTTCTGGGTCTCCACCGTCACAAGTTGGATTCATACAACGGAAACCAGACCAGATAAACTTGGTTCTATCAGTGATTCTAACACGGTGAGTATCACCGCGCACAATATAATTTACACCAGGGTGATTATCAGGGCCACGCAAAATCATCTCACGCAGTTGTTCGCGGTTACGCTTGGTAACACGAATTGGCACAGTCAAATCCTTAGCAGACATCTCTGGCACACCCACTTCGTTGATACCTAGGAATGGATCTGGTGAAATCACTGAACGTGCACAGAAGTTAACACGCTTACCTGAGAGGTTGCTGCGGAATCTTCCTTCCTTACCTTTCAGTCTCTGTGTGAGGGTCTTGAGTGGTCTGCCGCTGCGGTGTCGTGCTGGTGGCACACCACTAGTTTGGTTGTCAAAGTAGGTTGTGATATGGTATTGGAGAAGTTCCCAAAGATCTTCGACGATTAGTTGGGGTGCTCCTTGGTCACGGTTTTCTCGCAAACGTTGGTTGATTCTCAAAACGTCTACAAGTTTGTGAGTTAGGTCGTCTTCTGAACGGTCCCCACTCTCAAGAGTAATAGATGGTCGGACGGTAATTGGTGGAACTGGTAGAACTCTCATTACTACCCACTCAGGGCGGTTAACTCCCTTGTCCATACCGATATAAATGAGGTCATCCGAGGGAATTCCCTCAAGCCATTCACGAATATCTCTAGCATTCAGTTTGTGCTCACTCTTGTCCTCTTTCTTTTCTTTGAAAGTGGTCGGCTTCTCAAGTATAACTTTTCCTTGTTCGCTACCACAGTGCATGCAAACCATTCGCTTTTTACTACAACATAATTTCTCAACATCCTTGATAATCTTCTTCAATTCGGGAGAACCTGGGCCGTGTTTTTGGATGATATCCAAAACCCTATTCCGATAGTAATCTTGCTCTGAAAGTTCACTATCAACGGGGTGAGTTCCAGGCGTCTCGTGAAGAAGAGCACGGTAGCACTTGTTGCAAGTGGTTTTCAGTGCTGTCTTGATGAGGGGAGTGAATCCAGTATGAATTACAGGTAATTCAAGCTGAATGTGACCAAAGTGGCTTGGACATTCGTCGTGTTTGTTACCACATGTTTCACAGCGAATACCTTGCTCAATTACACCCATTTGTGGGTCCATTAGACCTTGATGGTATGCGTGGCCATCATCTTTGTAGGTATCAGCAGTCTTGACTTCTACTGCGCTAAGCCGACGGATTTCGTTGGGAGCCATTAAGCCGAATTTAATTGAAGCAATACGCTTTGGAATCTTTGATGCGTCTAGTTTTTTAGCCATTCAAATCACTTCCTGTCCTCCAATTGAAGTCGCATAGCGACTCCAAGTGATTTCATTTCATCTAGTAACAATTTGAATGCGTACGAGGTCTCAACCAAGTGAACTTCTGCACTCTCTCCATGTATTGGGCTGACATAACAGCGCCGGCGATTATCCCAGTAAGCAACGTGTCCGCTCTCGGCACAAACTGGCAAAGTAACACCGTCAGATTCGTCAAGTAATCTGTCTTTGATGACCATTGAAGCACCGTGTGCAATAAGACAGTCTCTTTCCATCTCTCCAAATCGTAGCCCACCTTGTCGGGCTCGTCCTTCAGTAGGCTGTCGAGTTAGAATTTGCACTCTACCACGGCTACGAGCGTGAATTTTACTGCTAACCATGTGGTGCAGCTTCTGATAATAGATACAACCAACGAAGATGTTGGATGGATACTCGTCACCTGTTTCTCCATTAATCATGCGTTCTCTTCCTGTGTGCTGGAATCCGTTTCGTAGCAAACCTTCTCTAAGAGCAGTCTCTTTTTCACCTGAGAATGCCGAAGCATCGATAAATCTGCTTTCCATTGCTCCTACTTTGCCACCAATCATCTCTAGAATGTGAGCAACTGTCATACGACTAGGAATCGCGTGAGGGTTGATAATTAAGTCAGGTACAACACCATCAACAGTGAATGGCATGTCTTCTTGATCAACCAAACGTCCAACAACACCTTTCTGACCGTGTCTAGAAGAGAATTTGTCGCCTAATTCTGGGATACGGTGTTGGCGTAGAACGATTCTGACTAAACGGCCAGCATCTAGACTCTCAGTTACGAACAAATGGTCAACATGGCCACTCTCACCATGCCTTACACGCATGCTTGATTCTTGACGATATTGACCCATCATGAAAGCGCCATGACCTTCTTCGAGGAATCTTGGCGGACTTGTTTTCCCAACCAATACAGCAGGGTCATCATCTCTCTTTCCAGAAAGCATAGTCTCAGGGTGAGGCAATCCATCGTACTCTAAGTGAGCGTACTCTTTACTGTCCTTACGTCCTTTGACTTCATCCTGACCAGCACCTGGGATTTGAATCTCCTCTTCTTGGCCACCCGGGAATCTCTTACGCTCAGCATTGTATGTTCGAACGAAGCTTGAACGACCGAGGGCTCTCTCAATTGATGCGCGATTCATGATGACAGCGTCTTGCATATTGTAGCCGTGATGACTTAGAATTGCAACGATGTAATTCTGACCACCTGGACGAGCCACGAAGTTTGTTGATTCCATCGATTGAGTTTGAACGATGGAACGTTGTGGGTAGTCAAGAATGTGCATTCTTGTGTCTGGGCGTACGCGGTGATTACTCGCTGGTAGACCAAGTGATTGCTTGACCATAGCCGTTCCACCAGTAACACGAGGTGTCGAGTTATGCTCAGGGAACGGAACTAGGCTAGCACAAACACCCAAAATCAACTGAGGGTCAATTTCAACGTGAGTGTAGACTAGAACATCTCCGGATTTCTTTTCTTTGCGACGAAGTTTGTCAACATCCTCTTGGAAATAGTTTAGTGGGCAAGTGAATTTCTCAGTGACCCATGTACCGTTCGACAACTGAATTTCCGCCTCTAATTCGGCTTCAGTAATATCAAATTCACCGAGGTTCGTCCAAGTAACTTTTGATGGGTTGATTGGGCGTTGGTGTTTTGGGGAAAGTGTTGGCAGGTCGTAAGCTCGTGGCGCCACGAGAAGATCTTCTTCCTCTTCTGCGTCAACCCACTCAACTACTCCCTCGTTCACGAGGTCTTTGAAATTCATCTCACGTTCTGCCAAAGCAACCAAGTGCTCCTTTGCTAAGGTAAGAGTGCCTCCTTCAAGAACCAATAATGGTCGGAGAATTCTTCCCTTATCTGTATTAATGAAGATATCACGATTTACTGAATCGTGGCGGATGCTCACTTCTGAGCGTATCCTGCCATTTCTTCTACGACGCTTGAAGTGAGTGACCAAGCGGTGAGGGTTCTTGTGCAAACCAAAGATATCACCGTTCACGTGAACGCGCGAACCTGATGACCAATCCTCTGGCTCAATAACATTAGCTTCTAATAGCAATTCTTTGACATCGTCTTCAGAAACTGCTTCAGATACGTCAATCATTTGTGCTGCGTTCTTCACCAAACCACAGTTCTGACCCTCAGGGGTTTCGTTAGGGCAAAGTCGTCCCCATTGTGTAGGGTGAAGATCTCGGGCCTCGAAATGAGGTTGGCTTCTAACAAGTGGACTAGTTACACGGCGCATATGCGATAGAGCAGAGATGAAAGTGGTTCGGTCAAGCAATTGGCTGACACCAGTTCTGCCACCTACCCAGTTTCCTGTAGCAAGTGCGTGCATGATTTTTGAAGTTAGGACATCAGGTCGCAAACAACTATTGATTTTTAGTTCGCGTTTTCGGTTGTGGTGACGTTCAAGTTGGTACTTGAGGTCACGAGCTAATTGAGTCATGCTGACTCGGAATAAATCTTCAATTAAATCGCCAGCAAGACGAACACGCTTGTTTGCGTAGTGATCCTTGTCATTTGGCTTACCTTGAGTAATTGCCATTTCCAAAACTTGGCGAACAATTCTACCAAGGAAAACCGCTTTCTTCAAGCGGTGTTCCGGCTGGTCTCCTAGATGAGGCAGTAATTCCTTATCCATCAGATTGTTAACACGCTGCTCACGGTATTCTTTTTGCTGACCAGCGGCGAATTTCTTCTCCAACCATGCAAGTGCTTCTTCATTGGTTTCAACACCATAAGCATCTTTTGTATCCAAATCACGAACGTGATTGATGTTTGCTACAACATACTTGAAAGCATCTTTATGACCTGCAATAGATGCGAATATTTCCTCATCAGAATCAATTCCAAGTGCTCGCATAAGTAGAACTGCTGGGATAACTTGTGCGCCAGCACTGCTGATTTTAACCATCAACATTCCATCTTTTCTCTTCTCAACAGTCAGTGGCTTTCGGACACCATCTCTTTGTGAGAAAATCTTTGCAACTTCTGTTGCTCGACTGTATCTCTTACTCATCTCAACAGTAACTCGGTTTGGTGCCAAATCTTCCATTGAAATTAGAACACGCTCTGTACCATTAATGATGAAGTAACCACCTGGGTCGTAAGGGTCCTCTCCCTTCTTCTTCAGCAGTGACATGTAGTGGGTGCGATCTTCCTCACTCATCTCTGGACTTAGATTTCGGTTTTGGTCAATATGACCTGGATTGAGGTTACATCTCTCTGAGCGCACCATTACTGGTAGGTTACCGACCTGGACCCTGTCTTCCTTGATTGGAGTAGGGTGGTCCTCACGATGGATGGTGAAGTCCATGAAAATAGGCGAAGAATAGGTCAACTTTCGAAGACGGCACTCCAAAGGAGTTGCATCCTCATTGTTTGCACCATTTGCCTCACGGATTGTCGGTGGGCCGAGAGTTAGGTTCTTCATGCGGACTGAAATTTCATTGTCCAATACGTCGAGTTTTACCAATCCACCCTCGTCATCATCAACGATTTCATCAGTACCAATTCGAATATTGCCGACAATCTGCTCAAATCGGCATTCTCGTCCATCTCCTTTTGGTAAACAGTCATTGTATGATGCAATCTGGTGATTGACCAAGCTTCTTTCTCTGAAGTATGTCTTAATAATTTCTCTCATAACAATCGCCCCTTAGTTACCCTCTACCACTAATCTGTATGCTACATGAAGACCTGCTGACGGACTTCTTCTAGTAATTCTAACAACTCTGTTATTCAACCAACCGGCTCGCAACTCATCATCAGATTGCTCCATTGCCTCTTTCATCGCTTGAATCGCAGGGTCAGTAATCAGAATCTTGGGCAGAAGTTCAATTCGTAGACGAGGGGTACCGTCAATGTCAGTACCGATTAGATCCCATGGACCAAGTTCTTCCATCTGTTTATCTTCATCAACCAACTCATGCAGAGGTACGATTTCGTGGTTTAGTACATTGAATCTCATTTCTCCAAGTGGAATGTTTGTTTCCAAAGCCTTGAGTTCTGCTTTCATCTCAACTCGGCGAGTTGGGCGTCGGCGTTTAGAAGCAGCTTGCTCACGGATAATGTCCATGATAGTTTCAAGTTCAGTATCAGTAATTTTCAGACTTAGTTTGGTAGCGACATCTTGGGAACTCATTTTCTTGATGGTATCCATGTTCGCGTCGTCAGCCAACTTGTGGGCTAATTCCTCTTTGACGCCGAGTTCCATTAATCGCTTTTTAGTTGATGATTTTACTGCCACGGCGAGACCCCATAATCACCAAGAAAACGATGGACTGAGTCCAATCCGGCGGAGCGGGCCTGACGGGGTTCGAACCCGCGACCAACGGATTAAAAGTCCGTCGCTCCACCTGACTGAGCTACAGGCCCATCGCTATAGGTGACTAAACTCGGACTTGGGTACCCTTCAAAAGACTATCGCATGGCATACGCCGTCCATGATGACCGCTCGGTCATGGGTCAGAGAGGGAATCTCCAAACACCCGTTTCAAGTAGTTCACCATAAAGGTATCCTTAGAATTCTCACAAATACCCTTCAAATAGAACACTTCCACCCCGAGTCTGTGGGTGACCCTATCAGACGTGAGGTCGAGTTACAAAGTACTGAGGCATATATTCATGAGTGGGCCTTCAAAGAAAATGAGGGGCTTTCACTCCTTGTGCCAGCAACTGTATACCCTCCGCGCGAGGATACTGGGCTATTGTTTTCCTGCCTGTCCAAATTAGGCAACGGAGATGGCAGAAAACTCTTGGAAATTGGCTGCGGAAGTGGCGCTGTTTCAATTGCACTTGCCAAACAAGGATGGGAGGTCACGACCTGTGATGTGAATCCGCTGGCAATAGTAGCAACAACTGGGAATGCCAGTTACAACAAAGCCAATTTAACGGCAATAGAGGGTGGTTTAGATAAAGGTGGAAATTTCATCAATCAACACCTAATTGAATCCAAGGGGCCGTTTGATATCATCACTTGGAATTTACCATACCTTTCACCTGTTAAGGGCGACGAGGCAAAACTCGGACCACTAGAGGATGCTGGATTAGTTGACACTCTGGAAAACAATGGTTGGGGTGTTGCACTGCTGCACAGCCTTGCTAAAGAAATCAATCTTCTAAAAGAAGGAGGAGCAATTTATCTCTTACACACTAACAATGAGCGAGGGGACCTGTTACAGAGTCGTTGGCGAGCGGCCGGATGGGCAACTAGAATTTCTTCCGAACTTCAATTTGAAGATGGTGAAAGATTGACTTGTTTTGCGGCTTGGAAGCCGCATGAGAAAGCGACAAGACAATCTCACGATGTACTTGATTCAACCAATCAGCACTTGTTGCAATCAGATTTACCGATTGGCAGCATGGTTAGGGCAAAGCAGCAACTCTCTGGCAGAGGACAACGAAAACGAGTTTGGGATACTGGGGTTGGAGACTTCGCCGGTAGTTGGGTCCTTGATCCAGATATTATGGAGGGTGGACCTGGCATGATACAACTTGATGCTGGAGTTGCTGTAATTGATGCAATATGCGCATCTCAAGACATTCCTCTTCCATCTGCACATTGGACCAACTGTAATCCGTTCTCAAATTACAATCTTTCAATCCGCTGGCCAAATGATGTGTGGGCTGCCTCAGGCAAACTTGCTGGTTGCTTAATAGAAGGGCGGCAAACGGGCAAGCATCACAAAGTAGTACTCGGAATTGGCGTCAACCTTGGTATTTCAAACACCGAAGATTACCCTTCTACTGGGCTTCGTGACATCACTAAATCAGTAACATTAGAACGGTTCACCGACTTAATAGATACAGCCGTTTCATCACAATTTGAAACTGGAATATTGCTTCCTCCAAGGACGAAGCAAAAAAGTATTATTTGGGCGTTAATGACCAACCACCTAAACGGGGGTCTAAGTCCCACACAAGACGCAGAAAAATTATCAATCACAAGCATCAGCGACGATGGAGAATTAATTTGTCATGATGGAAGGACAAGAAGAATTATCTCAGATAGTTACAATCTTCTTTGGGATTGAAAAGTTAAGCGGATTCAACGATTTCAGCAATATCTGAATCTTCGGGGCCTTCTTGGAATTTCCGCCACACACCCCAAACTAATAGCAGGAGAGAAGCGATGCTTGGCAGGAATTGTATAGGGATTTGACGTTGTGCGGTCACCTCTATTTCCCAAGTGCCCTGGCCATTAATTTCTACCATCAATTTACCCCCCTCATCAACCTCAATCGAACTTGTGAATGAGCCATCTTCTGCGAGTTCAAATTCTGACACCCTAACCAGCTCAGCCCCATCTTCATCCATTACTTTGATATTATTGATTGTACATGTGTTATTATTTTCACAAATAGGAAATGCTTTGACAACTATGTCATCGTTTGAACCAAGTACTCCTACAGAAATAGAACGAACTTGTTTGGTAGATGAAACTTCACCAAATTCAACCATCATTGGTGCAGCAAACATTGAGATGACAATGGCACCAATTATACCTATTGCTCCGACAATAATTGCGATATCATGCGGGGTAACTTTTGCACCCACTCCTCCGCCCGCCATGATGGGGCGAACAGCCAATGCATCAAGAACATCGCCCTTGATAAATTTGTAAGATTTGAGGCCGTTTAGTAAAAGAACCCTCTTGGTTAAGCAACTTTTCTAGAACCCAAATATCCGCTGCCTTTAAGACGAAATATGCTATCGGTTAGCCTAAATTGCATGACGCGCCGATTGAGCGAAAGTTATTACCATTTTCCGGAAAACTGAACGCGTGTATATCTAATCAATGATAAGTTATACATTTGAATACCATGTGCTTTAATTGTTGAACGGGGTGGACTCAATGATTAAAGGCGGGACGCGCTGCCAACGCCCCCTAAGGGGGGCGGTAAATGCAACTGCTGAACAAACTTGAGGAGAATCAATCAATGATTGGAATCGGTGAAAAGTCTAGATTGACAATAGCAGAATTTGCTAAGGAATCTAGAATCCGTGCTGATAGTTACCATCGCTATCACATCGACACGATTGAAACCAAAGATAAGCAAGCCCTTCCAAACCGGTTCCTTGTCGATGTGGGTAAATTGGGCCTTGCAAAATTGCTGATTAGTGAAGTCTTTGAGTACTGGGGAAAATGGGATGTCGTTTTCGCTAGACCTTGCACTTATGGTGTATTCTCTGGTCCTGTAGGTGGTTTTTCACCTCGGCCAGAAAAGTGTGTGGGATGCTTGCGATGTACTATTGAGCACCCAGAATTCGTCACTATCACCCCAAATCCCGCCTTATCATCGCTAGGTGATTCATACCTTAATTCAAATATCATCTCAACGATTGATGAAGAGGCAAAGAAAGGCACAGTGCCTGTTCGAGGCCAAGGATATCGTGGCCGTTTTGGAGGACCTGGTTGGGATGGAATGTTTACAGATATGTCTGAGATTGTTCGGCCAAGCCGTGATGGCATACATGGTAGAGAATTGATCAGCACCATTGTTGATATCGGTTCAAAACCGATGAGATTACAATTTGATGCAGATGGCGGCCTAGTAAGTGCTGGGCCAAAAATGATGAGTATTCAAGTACCGTTTGTTTTTGATTCACCAGCGAAAAGTGTAATGACACCTCGACTAGCTAAGATTTGGAAGACTGCAGCAGAACAAGTTGACACTTTGGCATTAATTCCTGGAGAGATGGTGAATTCAAACGACTTAGCCTCACCGTCAGTTGTCCCTATCATCTCATTAGATTCAGCCCAAACTGCTGGATCTTTCAATAATGGCACAAGGATGGTACAGTTGGATGGGTGGGACCCATCGGTTTATTCATCTATTTCCGCCTCAAAC
>CAUZFJ010000002.1:0-17441 GCA_963579105.1 Candidatus Thalassarchaeaceae archaeon | reverse complement strand
GCATTATACGGGTCACCTTCTAGGTCGGTTTCTTTGTGGTGTTGGCGATGATCACTGCACCATTCTAGAATAGAATTTTGAAAAGCACCTGCGCCGAATAATGCATACAGTAGTCTTAGGGGTAATACTGCTTGATGGCTACGGTGAGAAAATAGTCTGTGATATCCGACTGTAATAGATAATCCACAAGCAAAATACCATACGAAAAATATGCTCAGTTCAACCCACGTAATACCATATGTTATACCGTGCCATATTGAACCTACCAGAGCCAAAACTGGTGTGAGGATAAGAAAAACTACGTTAATCCAATTCAACTTTAAGGGTTTTTTAATGCCGATTGCTTCGGACATAATAACACAAAACCATTCTTGTTAATTTATTAGGTATTCTATTAGCACTATTAACTTCAAGGACCTAAGATCTCCCACCGTAGCAGTTTCATGAATTGAAAGTATCAGCGTGCAGATGCAGCGATTCTCTCAACTTCTTCTCTCTTACCTATTGCGTAGGATGTAACATCCCCGTTCGCGGCCTTTGAGATTTCTGTCACGATTCCCTGAGTAAGTGTTCGAGTACTCTTACGTGTTGCTTGGGTAGAACCTGTGGCCAAGTGTCGAATAGCAACGTCAATCCGTCGCATTGGCGCGCTGTCAACTGCTTTTGGCTGACTAACTGCTCCAAATTTAATTCGAGTAATCTCTTCCATCGGTGCTGAATTTGCTAATGCGTCAACAAAGACTTGTAGTGGATTGGTATCATCTCTCTCAGCAATTCTGTCCAAAGCTGCCTCAAATGCTTTTGTTGCAGTGATCTTCTTGCCAGTGTATTTTCCTGTTCTCATCAATCCGTTGATAAATCTCTCAACAATTGATAACTTGCTCTTTCCAAACCACGCGTTAGCGTGACGTCCTCCTGTGTGAGGTACGCCTACGGTTTTGAGATTGATGTAAGGTGCAATACCTGGGTCTTCGCAAGAAACAGTAGTAGCATCCCATTTGTTGAACACAAGAGTACCAATTCCTGCGATTGGGGTTTCATTGACAACCTCCTCTTCGGCAGGTGCTTCTTCTTTTTCTACTTCTGCTTCATCACTCATTATTTCACCTCAGCGAATTGGCTTCTCTTTACGGCCTCTAACCATCTCATTAAGTGAGACACCATTGACCTTGATTACCTTGAATCTAACACCAGGAATATCTCCGTATGAACGGCCCATGCGTCCACCGATTCCCTCAACCATGACTTCATCGTGTTCATCAATAAAATTGATTGCTCCATCACCAGGAGCGAAGGCTGTCAACTTGTTGCCAGTCCTGATTAAACTGATTTTTACGGCCTTACGAATACCTGAGTTCGGCTGTTTGGCTTCAATTCCAACCTTCTCAATCACAATTCCCTTGGCTTGTGCTGAACCACCTAATGGGTCAGATTTTTGTTTGAGTTTAAGAACTCGCTTTTTGTAACCACGGTCCTTCCAGCGAAAACGCTGTCTATCTCGCTTCATTTTCGCACCAGCAAAAAGTCCTCTACCCATGGTTACACCTTGAAGCAAGCCGCCGTCCTACCCCGCATATATGAGGCCATCGGCAATGTATGCATTAGCATCGCCGCAGGGCAACGATTCTTACCTGCTTCAAATATACACCCCCAACCTTCAAGCGATGTATCTGAGTCGCCAATACAATGGCATTCAGAGACCATCTCGATGGCGCAGTCAAGATTGACTCAGTAAACCCAATTAATGAGATGAGATTACTAATTGAAGCCAACCCCAACGATGCTATTTTGTTTAGTAGTGTTGAGGGCGCAGTAGGCCATTCAGCAGCAGCAAATGTATGCCTTAGAGATAATATGGTAAATAAATTTGGTATTCAACCTGCTGAGTTACTTAACACTCTAGAATGGGCAATGAATAACCGTTCAGAACCAGAAAAGCATCAAGGTAATGCACCAGTTTTAGAGAATTCTATTGAACCTGTGGACCTGGGGAAATTGCCAATCCCCCACCACTACCCCCAAGACCGAGGCCGTTACATGTCAGCCAGTATTATCATAGCCGAACACGCAGGAATACGCAATGTATCCTTTCACCGACAATTTGTAAGGGATGAAAATCACTTAGTCGCGCGTTTAGTTCCTCGGCACCTCAGAACCATGGTTGATGAAGCAAGAGCACAAGGTGATGTAGTAAATATTGCAATTGTGAATGGGGCAGACCCTTGCCTTCTTTTAGCTGCTGCCATGTCCTTCAACGAATCAATTGATGAACTCACAGTCGCGTCCTCTTTGTATCAAAAATTCTATGGGCAGGCTATGCAAGTTATCACTTTAGAAAATGGAATAAAAGTTCCAGCAGATGCAGAATATGCAATGTGTGCAACTATTACTATCGAAGATGATGATGAAGGACCGTACATTGACATTACTGGAACCATTGATGATGTTCGCAAACAACCTGTCATAGAAGTTCACTCTATCCATCATCGGAACAACCCTATCTTCCATGCAATTTTACCCGCATTAGCTGAGCACCACGCACTAATGGGTCTGCCTCGCGCACCAACTATTTTCTCTAATGTTTCAAAAGTGTGTGATTGCCGAGATGTTGTAATGACATCTGGTGGTTCCGGTTGGCTTGCTGCAGTTGTCCAGATTGAGCCAAAATCTCCAGAAGATGCTAAAAAAGCAATAATGGCTGCTTTTAGTGGACATCCATCTATGAAATCCGTAACAATTGTTGATACGGATATTAACCCATCAGACCCAGTTAGGGTTGAGTGGGCACTAATGACAAGATGGCAACCAGATAAAGACACGGTTATCCTGAGTAATCAGCGAGGAAGTAGCCTTGACCCAACGAGAACTGAAGATGGGTTGACCTCAAAAATAGGCTATGATGCAACTATACCATTTGGTAGTGATAAGAAAGCCTATACTTCCGTACTTTAGGTCACTCAATAATTGGGAAACTTCAATGGTGCCAACCATCAGAGCAGGGTATGGCGAATAGTAGTGGCTCCTCATTACAACATCCTCGTCGCAGTCTAGGCAACAGACACCGTTCACAAGCCCAAAAGTTCCTTGCTTTAGCTCAATCAACTCCCAAATTAACCATTCAGAACTTGAAATGGGCAGAACAGAGTGCTAGACAAGCAGTATTACATGATTTTACCCACGAAGAGAATTGGCGTCTATTAGCGGAGATCAAAACATTAGCCGAAGACGAAATAGGTTTAAGAGCGGTTTTAGAAGACCTGTTTGCGGTATTAGGAAGAGACCCTGAACATTTGCAACAACTTGGCGAAGTTAACATGCTAGAACATGGTTTCTCATTGCTATCAGCATCACTTGCGGCAGACCCTCTTGACCCAGAGTATTGGGCACAATTAATTTCTACAGATTTTCTCGAAGAATTAGAAAATAGATTTTCCCATCTTGATTTAAGCGATCCAAGAGCAAATGTATTGTTTGGAAGAAGATTAGAAAGGGTCAGAACTATTGATGAAGAATTATTTATTCGACTTGTGAGAAAATTACTTGCTCAGAGACCTTTCAACCATGAAGCATGGATTGAACTAGGCCATTTACATGAAAAAAGAAATGAATATGACGAAGCATGGCTCTGTTATGACCAAGCCCAAACCCATTTCCCCCAAATTACTTCAAGAGATAAGTTCAGATCAAGAATGGAGAAACGATTGGATAAACATGATTCCAAATGGGCCAAGCCAGACAATAATAGCCGCGTTAGATTCCTAAAGAGAATGGAAGTGCTAGCTCTCAAAGTTGCAACTACTACTGTTAGTGATGAAACGATTGCAACTGAGGATGGAATCAATCTTGGGAACGAAGAAGAAAATATAAGAAAATTATTAGAAAATCAAGAATATTCATCCGCATTTTTCCTAGCAAGAAGGTTAGTTACCAGCGGTGAAGAATGGGCAATTACTTATCTTGAACAAGCCCAAGAACATCTTACTGATTCAACATAGAAAGGACAGTGGCATCGGTTGCCCCACCTGATTCTAGTATTTTTTCACTAAAATTTTCCAAACCAATTGCCCTTTCTGCTTCTAACAACACAGCAATATCTGGTCTCGATTCGCCCTCAAACCCAAGGTTCCAGTTCTCAGTACACCATTCAACAACTTCCTTTAGATCTTCAGGATGTGCCTGGCATGGAGGGTTTTCACCTAATTCCCTAGGTGTGGCATTGTTAACTACTTCTGACATTCTAGGTGCCAAATCTTCAATATTTGTAAGACTTAAATCCATCCAAATTAATGCTGATTGATGTGCGGACTCAAGCATTTCATTGTTTGAGCATGCTTTGAATGCAACCCACGCATGGCGTTGGCTTGAAACAAAATCTCCTAATTCAAAAAGTAGACAAGATATTTGTAATCTACTGGTTGCAATTATTGGCTCCTTATGTGGCCCCTCTCTGTTAATATCTGAAAGAATTGTTAATGCCATAATGCCCTCATTACGAGATGTGTGCCATTCTGCGAGATTTAAGGTAGCAATTCCGTGGGCAATACTTCCTTCCTCAATTGCCTTTAATCGCTCCATAGCCCATCGTAGGTCAATTCCAGCTTGTTCTTCTTCACCCGCAGTAAATCGCAATAATCCCCATTCCATCCTTGCTCGAGCCTCAAGAGTATGATTACGTTCAGTAGAACTACGGCTTGCTTCAACACTATCTTTCAAATAATTTTGTGCGCTATCAAAATCATTGTTCATTTGAGCAAACCGGAATTTTACAAATGAACATTCAGCATCCGTTAACAAAGTTTGAATTTTTAAGGAAAAATCTTCATCACCAGCAATCATTGCAGCCTCTGCTAGTCCTAATTTATCATTGAATTCTTGTATTGTCCCTTTGGATAACGGATTTACACAGTGCATCTCATACAATTCGAATGCTGTGGGTATATCAATCCCTCCTAATGCCTGAGAGAGCGGAAATAAAACCTGAACGAGCGGTAATAGTTGGTACATCTCCAGACCATCCAGCAGCCCCAGAATGGCCCCCACCTTCACCACCTAATGTTGAGCATAATTCTGACATAATATTTCCAAGATGAATTCCTTCGTTCACAGCATTTTTACTTGCTCTACCGATTAATCTAGTCTCATTCTCTGCTCTTCTCACAACAACCGCTACATCCGCGCCTGCTGCTAGTAGTGAATGAGCCACTATGCCCTCATTAGTACTGCCTTGAGTGTGGAGGAGAAACCATTCCCCCGCATCTATCGCTTCTAACCTAGAAAGCGCTTTTGCAATAGCCATTTTTTGAGAGTGATTCAACTGTTCTTTTTCTATAGATTCGATGAAGGTAGCATAATCCAGTGAATACTTGTTAATTAATTCTCCAGCCGCAATGAATGAACCACCATTAGCATGTTTGAAGCGGCCGGTATCGGTAATGATTCCAGCCAACAATAATGTTGCTGATTTTTTGTCCATCTGTAAATCAAATTGTTGAGCATATTTATGAATTATTTCTGTTGTAGAACTAACCTCCCAAGAGATGAGCAAGTCAGCCTCTTCCCAATCAGTACTACCCTGATGATGGTCAATTACACAAACAGGTATTCCTGCAGGGAATTGTAAACCTGTTTGGGAGTAGGAAGCACAATCTACAACAATTATTCCAGCAAGTGTCCGTGGCCACATAGGTTTATTTGAATCCATTAAATGAAACGAAGCACCAACTTCCTTCAACACCCTTTTTGCAACTTTTGAGACATGAAGTCCGCAGGCTTTTGCTCCTGTCCCTAGTAACGAAGCAAGGCAAACAGCAGAACCGATGGTGTCCATATCACCATTTTTGTGAGAAACTATAGCAATTGCGCCATCTTTTGACTTCTGTCTAACCCATTGATGTAACTGGGTAAGGTCAGTTTCCAAATTTTCCACTATGAACCCTCGAACTGTTTTACCATCTGATCGTATTGAGTTCTAAGAGTTTCTTCTTGCCCTACTAATCTTTGTTCGTGTTCTTTTAGTGTTATAACAGTCTTCTCAATGTCCTTCGATAATTTTTCCCTATCATTAACCTCTAACAGAAGTGGGCCAGACTGGCGATAAACTGCTCTGTCATCTTCTTGAGTTGATAAGTGTTCAAGGGTGGTTTCTAATTCTTTGATTTGGCCACTGACTGATGCTACTTGTTGTGCTGAACTCTGTAATTCAGCCACAACCATCTGCAATCTTTGTCGGATATCTTCTGTCACCATCTCAATTCCTCAATTTCATCGGCTGCGGTTAACCTCAATAAGGGACTCGGATGCGGCTTGGATAGACCTTAGCGCGGTATTAAGCCGCGCTCTGAGGTCTGAAATGTTCTCAGCAGTTACTTGAACAGACAAAGAAGATGAATCGGTTACAACACCAACCTCTTCAGTTACTAAAGCAGCAGCTAATGCATTAACATCAACTGTTTGACTGAGAGTGAGAGTAGCACTGCAGACATCACTCTTCTTCGCTACCATCATCACCATCTCCCTCGGTGGTAATCTCTGCTAGTGGAGCATCTTCATCTACTTCATTGAGAGTACGCTCATATTCTATTGCAGCATTTTGAGCAATCAATGCCATATCAGTTGCGGTTGCTCCTTCTACGGAACGGCGTACAATCCTATTATTTGCATCAGATGCACGGGTAAATGGTTGCCAGACACCGCCTGCAAATGTGTGGTCACACTTTCGACAAGCCCATATTCCGGGAGATTCACGTCTTACTTTTTGGTATTGACACACTGGGCAAGAATACTCTCTCTTCACCTTTCTAAGTGCAGACGAGGCTCTGCGTCGTACGCTAACACCGTATCTTGCTCCGAATCTTGCTTCGAGTCCTGCTTTCTTAGTGCGCTTTGCCATTACAAACACCTCACATTGAATCTACTAATTTTCTCAACTCTGCACATCGAACCTTAGCCGCTTCCATGATTTCTACGAATTCGCTCGCTGTGAACACTCCCTTTAATCCCTTCTGCAAAGAGTGGACATGGTCACCTTCACCAAGAGTGATGTGAATTCTCTCATCACCACCAACTTCCTCTTCTCTATTAGAGTCATAAACGAACCTGCCACCTACTTTCTGGTAAGAGCACATGATTGGTGTTTTGTTTACTGGGAATTTTCTATCTTCGCCAATATCAAAGCGTTCACCTGGAAGTGTGGCATTGTGAAGAGCAGCAATCGCAGCCAATCCAAATGCATCGAATAAATTACCATCATCGCTGATTGCAAAACAATCTATGATTACCTGCCAAACTTTTTCACCAGGAATAATACACAAATCTTTGGTATCTATACAACCGGATTCACGAATTCCTCGGTCTACTACTCTACTCATCTCTATGCTTTCTGGACTTGGTGGTCCTGGTTCGATGTGACGGCCGGCTCCTGGCCTCAATTCAGCACTTGTCATGATTCCACCTTCATTAGGTCGGTCAGGATAAGGGGTTTGAATTTGGAATTTAACGCCACAGAATACGATTGTATCTCCCATCCGCACTCTTGCACTACCTTCTGCGCGGTCAAGAACTCCAACTTCCAAAGAAAGTTCTCGTCCTTCCCATCGACCACGTCCATCTGCTCTTTGGTCTCTTGATGCAAGTTCTGCGAGGTGGGCTCGTAGCAATTCAGGAACTAGAGGTTGAGCCATTATTGCCCACCTCCGTACTTGTTGGCAATTGCTTCCTTCATTATTACATGAATTTTGAGTGCGGCCTCCATATTGTAATCCCAAGCCTCTTGGAATTCGGAAGGTGATAAATCACCATCCATTTGTAGAAATACAAGTTCACCAGTGTTTGGTAGAACCCCCATTGGTAAATCCGCCGCGCCATAATTATCTTCTTCCTTGTTCAGATCACAGACTACAATTCCGTTGATTTTTCCGCTAGCAACGCTGACTACCATATCCGTCATTGGTATACCAGCATCCGCTAGAGCAAGTGAAGCAGCAGTTAATCCAACACAACGTGTTCCCGCTTCAGCGCAAATCACTTCAATTTCAACTCGGATTTTGCTACGAGGATATAACTCCAGTAATACAACAGATTCCAAAGCATCTGATGTGACTTTACTAATCTCACGGCTACGTCTGTTGAATCCTGGACGGAATCGGTCTGTCGTTGAGAATGGTGCCATATTGTAGCGAACATCGAGAACAGCCCGTTCCTGGCGTTGAATCTTCCTAGGATGGGCCTCCATTGGACCGTAAACCGAGGCGATTACGTAATTAGTGCCCCAGCGCATACTAGCAGAACCGTCTGCTACTGGAACTACGCCTAGTTCAATCTCTATTGGGCGTATATCACCTGCTTTCCGGCCATCAACTCGATTGCCATTCTCATCTATCATTTGGACGTCACCGTATCCCATTTTCATCAATCTCCATTTCCGTTTGCTAAATGGCCAGTAAAAGCACCAGCCAAATCTGTTGAATGTTCATTATCTCGTACGAATGCCAATGCATTTCGTACTAGTCGAATCCCCTCTGGTTCACCATCAACCCAAATTCGACCGTTTGCACCTAAGATTATCCTGCAATTGCTTGCATCCTTTAGTTGGTTAATGATAGCATTAGTGCCACTAGAAATAGTGCTGACAAGGTGTGGTGGTATTGTGTCAACAAATCCTGAGTTAACCTTCCTTAATCCCATACCCTTCATTGTTACAACAGATGAATGTGCCTCATCTACTTCTTGGACGCGACATAAAATTGTGGTACCGACATTCATCGCATCACGAGTTCCCCCATAATCAATCTTCATCGGAGCCAAACTCATTGGCAGGATTGCATTGAATGGAGCATTCAAGTCAATAAACCAGATATTAGACCTCATGCCCTCAATATAGGCGATTACTAAATCGCCGGGTCTAGGGAAGTAAGCAGTATGTATTGGAGTGATTGAAATTTCACCGGCTTTTACAACGACATAACCAAGTTTGGTTGCAATCATTTCACCGTTCAATTTCATGACACCATGACCAAGTCGGTCACTTGTATCAGAACTAATTTTATCGCCGGGTATCACCAGGCTGCCGGATGCAGCCGAAGTGCGCCCATCCGAGGCGCCACTACTACTCATATTTCTTCTCCGAGCCGGCCGACCGGACCATCCTCTATAACCGTTGCACAGCAAACACGTAATTGAGTCGCTTCACTTCAACTCTTTAACCACAACATCTGAGGCTCTTTTCCCCACTTTTGCGATGTAATCATTTTTCATGCCAGCAGGTATCTCGACAGTAAATGCCCAATCACCATTAGGCAACCAATCTTCACGAAGAACGTCTTCACGTACTAAAGCAAAAACTGGACCGTAATTCGTACCTCCAACTTTGAATGCTAACTTGATAGTCGTAAACGAGATTGGGATTAGTTCCCTTATCATTGCCACAGCATCTTTGACTTGTTTTTCGACTGATTTGAAAGGGTCGGCTTTGAATCTAGCTTCAATAAGAGCATTTTCAACTCTTTGTGGAGGATGTGGAAGTTTTGTCTGAGGGTCAATTCCTAGCATACAAATGTTTGCGATTACCTGTCTTGTTTTGTCTTGTATCAACTTTTTTCGTTGCACAGTAGTGAGTTGAATACTCCCTTCTAGGATGATTTTTTCTACACATGGACCCAGTTCTGTTGTACCAAACACGGCTTCCAATTTATCACTGGTAGGTCTTTCTCCATTCTTCGCATCATGCCAAACCTCGTCAGTTGCTAATAAATCATCAAGTTCCACACTGGTGTGATCATTTTTCCATTGGTTTACTAAATCAGGATCTACCAACACCTCATACCGTTTGCCGCCTTTCTCAAGACGCGCGATAACGGCGTCATCCATACTGACCATGAGGAGGGTCTCCAAACTAAGCGAGACAGGGGGATGCGCATAGCATCTTCGCAGAAATCACTCTTCATCTGCTGGTAACTTGTCAATATGACCGATGGTTTCTTCTTGATCCATCAATCTGAATCCATCTTTATTGAGAACTGCAATTTGTACAGCATTCTTATTCAAATCATCATCCAAGGATGAGCGAAGTGCTTCTAAACCAAGTTTAATGGCTGCATTCTGAGTCATGTTCTTCCTCCATTTGCTCTCAAAATATTCAACTACTGAATTTCTTCCTCTGCCGACTGCGCCAGCATGATAAGATTGGTATGCGCCACTAGGGTCAGTCTCGTATAGGTGAATTCCGTTGTCATCGACACCTGCGATTAAAAGTGCCGTTCCAAATGGCCTGGTCCCACCATACTGAGTGAATGACTGTTTGAAATTGCAGATTTTCTTTGTCAAGATATCTACCGGCACTTTGTCACTATAGGTAATCCGATTAATTTGGCATTCTGCACGAGCCCTAGCAACCAATTGTCTAGCATCAGCCACAAGTCCTGAGGTCGCGAAACCAATGTGGTCATCAATTTTGTATACTTTGTCAATTGATTCTGGGATGATTAATCGACTTGCAATACGTTTGTCAACAATCAGTAATACCCCACCTCGGTACTTCAATCCAACAGTTGTAGTACCTCTTTTTACAGACTCTCTTGCATATTCAACTTGAAACAATCTGCCGTCAGGGCTGAACGTTGTGATTCCGTGGTCGTATCCTCTTCCGCTTGGTTGCATCTGTTCACCTAAACGCGGCTGTCGGACGGACTCTTATGAACCTTGAGAACCAAGATAAACAATCTGAAGCATCGCCCACTTCTTTTTCACCAACCACACCATCCGACATTCATGCGTGTCATTGTGCTGTCCTCAGGAGGAAAAGATTCGTGTTACGCGGTTTGGTGGGCTTTGATGAAAGGTTGGGAAGTTTGCGGTATTGTCACCATCAAGATTACTGGAGATGATTCAATGATGTTCCAAGTCCCAGCAACTTCGATTGCTGGATTACAGGCTAGTGCTGGAGCAATCCCCTGGTTACAAGTGAATGTAGAAGGAGATGAACAAACTGAAATGGGCGAACTTGAATCTAAGTTAAGACCAATCATTAATGGCTCAAACAACCCAGTTACTACCAAAAATTGGACTGAGGATGAAATTAAAGAAATTTATAATTTCGAAATTAATCTAAGCCAACCGATTCGAAAACTTGTGCCTAACAAAGCAATAGACGCGATAGTCACTGGCGCCTTACGCAGTGATTACCAAAAAACTAGAATTGAACAGATGGCACAACGGCTTGGAATCAAATCCTTCTGCCCGTTATGGCACCATGATCCATTGAATCATATGCGCGACCTAGTTAACCATGGATTCGAATTATTATTTTGCTCGGTTTCATGTGATGGATTAAATCAGCATTGGATAGGGAAAAAATTAGACGCGGAGAGTTTGGATGAATTAGAATTACTCGCTGAACACAAGCGATTTTCTATTGATGGTGAAGGCGGAGAATTTGAAACCACAATCCTAAACTGCCCTTGGATGAAAAGAAGAATATCCATCAATGCAGACACTGTTTGGTCTGGTCAACGGGGTCATTTAGCGATTAACGCAGTTACTTTTGATGAATGAAGTGGGCGTTATCCTCAAACCAAAAGCCCTTCTCGGCCGAGTTGGGGATACCAAAATGCCACTCTGTCCACTGGATTATCGGTACGGCCGCGACTCTGTAAAAAACATCTGGACTGACCTAGGTCGTCACTCTCGACAACTTGAGGTTGAGCGGGCATTGATATGGGCGCACAAAGAACTCGGTAAAGTCTCCCAATCTGATTATGATGCAGTTGCAGCAATCTCTAACCCTGAAAGTGTTACCAAAGAAAGAGTACAAGAAATAGAGAATGAAACCAAACACGATATTATGGCTCTCACTAAAGCAATGGCGGAACAAGCTGGAGAAGCCGGCTGGTGTATTCATCTTGGCGCTACATCAAATGATATTGTAGACACAGCAGTGGCGTTGCAAATCAGAGATTCAATTGAACAACAAACTCAAATTCTATGCACATTAATCTCAACCATCGCTGATTTGGCAGAAAGAGAACGGGACACAGTATGTATCGGTCGGACTCACGGTCAGGCGGCAGTTCCAATCACTTTTGGATTGAAGGTCGCTGTTTGGGTAGATGAATTTAGACGTCATCTTGTTCGATTGCAAGAACTAACCCCTAGAGTTTGTGTAGGTAAGTTCCTTGGCGCAGTTGGCACAGGAGCAGCCCAGGGCGAAAACGCAAGAGAATTACAAGCACATATAATGACCCACTTAGGTCTAGGTATCCCTCTCGTAACTACCCAAGTAGTTGGCCGTGACAGATATATTGAATGGGTTTCTTGGATGGCTAATGTTGCCACAAGTGTCGAGAAGGTATTACAAGAAATTAGGAATCTCCAACGAACAGAAATCGCAGAAGTTTACGAGTATTTTGATGTAGAAAAGCAAGTTGGTTCCTCTACGATGGCTCACAAACGCAACCCCATCACCGCTGAAAATGCCTGTGGCCTAGCTCGCGTAGTAAGGGCAATGATGCTACCCACATGGGAAAATGCCCTACTTTGGCATGAAAGAGATTTGGCTAACTCCAGTGCTGAAAGGTTTACCCTTTCCCATTCTGTTGTGCTTTTGGATGACATTTTATCAAAATGCAATAGTGTGTTGAGTAAATTAGCAGTTGACAAGGACAACATGTTACGAAATATCAATTCCCAAAATGGCTTAGTCATGGCTGAAAAAGTAATGATAGCCCTTGTAGACAAGGGAATTCCAAGAGATGAAGCGCATGAAGTGCTTCGTTCAGCATCAATGGAATCTTTAGACAAAGGAGTGCACTTGGAAGATGTTTGTGCCATGACACCAACAATAGCAGCAGCATTTGATGGAGATGAACTTCACGGTCTATTTGACCCTAACAGTCATCTTGGTGTATCAGCAGAATTAGTTGATGAAGCGGTAGCAATAGCAAGAGATGCTATCAAGTGATTAACATCAATCCACCGAGCGCCAAGCCAGTAATTGTTGCAGTGATGACCAATAAAAGTATCATCGCTTGGGGCCCATACTGATTTTTGTCCAATAAGGCAGTACCAAACAGCCCATGTGTACGCAATGCGCCACGCAATCCACCTTCAACTTCCTCAAAGGCTGGGAGTGAACGTCGAGGAATTCTCTCGTCGTCCCGAATACTACTCATAGCGACCCCACAGAGTGAACGGTCATAGCGATTAGGGAAGAATGTATGGTTTTCAAACTAAGTATTCAAAGACCCCCAAACAAACCAAACACTGTGCCTCTCCCAGAATTACGCCCTGTTACACACTTGGCGGTGGCCGAAGGTTGCGGTGGAACTTCATTGGCCTTACAGTATGCACGTGATATTTTGAATGATGGGGGTAGGGTAATTTGGGTGTGCGCAAAATCACCTGACCCAGGTCGTTTTAGTCAAATTCTTTGTGATGTAGATGTTGTTTCACTTTCAAGATTCCACATGATGGAATGTGGTGAAGCGATTTCAGGTGGTGTGCTAACTGGCGGTAAACTCGCTGAAAGATTAACTCCACAATTATTTGTTGTTGATGATTGGACACCAAGGACAGGACAACCAGATAGATTAGCAATTTCTGCAATTGAATCGATCACAAAAATGCTTGGCTCTAGCCCCTGTAATTTACTAATCACTTCTGCACTTTATGGTGATGCTAGTGGTGAAGGAGAATGGAAAACGCGCGGAACAAAATTACTTGAAAAAGTCGAACCATCTAATTGGAGATTAACAATTGAAGAGGGTGGTTTACAGAAAAGACTACTTCTTGTTGAAGAAGAAACTATTCAACTTCAAATCAATGAAGATGGCTTTAGTGAGATTTAATCCTCTTCGTACTCAATTCCTTGAGCTTCTGCAGCAGATGCTAACAAGTCTCCCATTTCATCGAGAGCGTCATCATCTGGTTCATTGAATTGGTCTGGATCTTTTGCTTTGCCTCCTAATTCATCGGAACCAGCTATTACAGGTGCATTATCTGCTATTGCCGACTGTTGATTGCGTTTAATCATCTTCACAATGAGGTATAACAGGGCCCCGGAAGCCATACCCAACAGAATATATGCTATTGATACTGATTCAACCATGAGGCGGCGAGAAGACCTCTCCTCAATTACCCCTTCGCTTGTCGGTTCAGGGGTTTAGCCAAATGCCGGCGGTTTGAACACGGCGGTTCCACCCATTGTCCCCTTGATTCAAATTCAGTACTGACCCAGACTGACTCTTGTGTATTAGCACACTTTTCACACCCCAAAGGCTGCCCAACACCTTGGCGACATAATTTACCACCACATTTGCAATTTGGACGAGATAGTGAGCGAGGCACCGCCTCTGAGCACATAATTGACTCTAAGTGAATTTCATTATTTGGTGAAGTAAGACCTCTCCATTGTATTAAATCTCCAACAAAAAGCGATTTCAGTAATCTATTGACTTGGCCGCCTTGTTTGAAAGCGACGATGGTGCTGTGTTTGTGCCCATCAAACACCTGAAGTGATGCGTGACCACCTTTTACTTCTCTAACTTTTGAGATCACAATTCCAGAGCACGTTTGCTCGATGTGGTCATCTGTTGCCTGATTGCTTCGATGTACTCGCATGGCAATTGCTGATTCTACATCTGCATTCGATTGTAACCATAGATGTGCTTGCTCAGCAACCTTGCTCCTCTCAGCTCTAATCCCATATAGAACGGGGCATGGGGTTCTAGGTGTGATTAAGGAATCACCTGCATTTGGGTCCCTATTTAGAATCGTCAGAGGGAATTTATCTGACATCTCACCTACCAAAACACTAGGGACTTTGCGCTTTTTGCCAATGTTTTCAGCCATCCTCCACGTAGTGGATTCCCAAGTAAAATCATTATCTCCCCTCCAAGCAATTGCGCTAGATGCACCAACTAATCCTCTTATACAATCTGATGAATTATTCTCATCTTTTTTTGTCCAATAAATTGCTGAAGATACCTTACTTACATCATTTAGTCTATCATTTGGATTTACATATTTCCTTACAGCGTTCCAATACCAATCTTCCGGGAATCTAGTTTCAGTGTATACCAATACCGGGCTAGCAGACTCTGAACCAACGACATTTTCAGAAGATGTGTTTGAATTATATTGATTATTGAACCATTCTTCTAGAACTTCAGATAGACTGTTTGTTGATGGCTCTGATAATATTTCAGCAGAAAGCGCTGCATTACCTCTTGTTCTTTCAGGCGCAAATGGCCATAATCTGACTAAGTTAGGATGGCCAACAACTGTGAAGCCAGAATCTTCTAAATGGGTCAAGAGAAGGTGGAAATCCCAAGTTGTACAACCACTATCAAGTGAGTCGGTATCATCAAGGCCAATCCAAGCCATTGATGGTGGGCGCGTGGCAGTAGCACTTGAGGGCGTCGTTTCAGAGATTGTCGCCATTGTCGAGGGCGTAGTTCCATAGAATGTCACTAGTGTTGTTGGCGTCGTTTCAGAGAGAGTCTCCATTGTCGGAGAAATCAAGTACTCGTTCAATAACATCATTTAGACCAATTTTTTCATCGCACCGGAATGTTCGTACGCCATGATTTAATCCAGCTTTCATGTCTGCAATACGGTCGCCAACCATGAATGAATTCCCTTCGTCTCTAGGTTGATAATCTATACCGTAGTCAAACTTTAAGATGCTTTTATCTATTTCAGTAGCATCAATAATCTGCCTCCCTACTTGCAACATTCCTGGATTTCCCTTCCTAGCCCAAGCATTAGCCCAAGGCACATATGGGCTGTACAAAATCAATTCCATATGTGCATCACTATTTTGTCCAAGTAGAACTGTTTGAAGAGCAGCATTAACTTCAGCAAGTCTTTGATGGTCCCATAATCCTCTTCCTACGGGTGATTGATTTGTAACTATGCAAACTCTAAATCCAGCATTTCTTATTCTTGCAATAGCGGATGCAGCACCAGGTAAAACCTCTAACTCATCAACTGTATTAATGTAATTCTCACTACCTACATTGAGGACTCCATCGCGGTCCAGATATGCTATGTCACCACTCCAAGTTAGGTTGTTAGGTAAAGGTGGAAATTCTACTATGTCAGTTAAACTAGACAAGTGACGTGATGGGAGCATGTGGGGTTCGCCTCATGAATGACTTGGAAGATTTCTTTCTAATTTAACCGCTTCCTTCACCATGTGATTAATAATCAATTGTAAATCTTCTATTCTCTCCATCGATGTAGTTTCGCAAATGATTGCAACATCTACCATTTTTGCTAATTTACCACCACCGCCATTATTGTAATCACCAGTGATGGCTGCAGTCCTGCAGCCGATATCATGGGCTTTAGCCATGCCATTCAACACATTTTCTGAGTTACCAGATCCACTGTATCCAACTACTAAATCGCCGGCTTTTGCCCAAGTCCCAAGGGCGCCTGCGAAGATGTTGGCGTAACCAGTATCATTTGCCCAAGCCGTCAGAGAAGCCGTATTGTCCGTGTGACACACAGTCTTCACGCCCAATTCTTTACTCCAATCGCCGGCAGAATGAGAAGGTGTAGCGGCAGAGCCACCATTTCCGATGAAATGTATTGTACCACCATTATCCATTACAGAAAGTATTTCATTGGCTAATTGTTTCAAATCGGTTTGATTTAAGGAATTTATCGCATCAATTAAATCGCCTTTATACGCGTCTAAAAATGCTGAGAAGTCAACGTTCTCCATGTCACCACTAATCAATCGCTAACGGACAGTCTATTTACGACTTGTTGAACCACGACAATACAAAGTGGTGGCTTATACCACTCAGATGTAGAGAAGGGAACGCTAAATGGGCATTGAAGAACTGAGACTTGTATTTGCATTATTTGGACTCGCAAGTCTAGGTTTTGCATTCCATAGTAAAAGACAAAAAAAATCTACAATATCTGCAATTGGATGGGTTTCGATTTCAACATATTTTTTCCTCGATACACCTCATTACATAGAATTAGCAGACCCAGTATTAATCCTAATGTCCGCGGCAACTTTGCCATTCGGCATTGCTATCGGATTTTGGGAGTACAATACTCAAAATAGTGGTCAAGAAGAACCGGCATTATATTGGTTAAAAGGTGCTGTTTTTTGGTCTGCACTACCATACTTAGCCATTTCATGGATACCTTATCTATCAGTTGCACTAGTTTGGTTTACTGCCGTTCAAGCTGTATTCTTTCTCAGAATAACGGGGATTGCGGATCTACAAGTTGGAATTGCTGAAGTACAGTACACTGATGGCTCAACCTCTCTATTTTCAGAATTTACAGGTAACCCTTGGCTTTACCTTGAACCTCTTGGTGAAGGGGGATTCTTTGTTCCAATTCTCAACGCTGATGGCACCCCTGCAGGCGTATCAATGATTCTTGCGTGTAGTGCATTACAATCCATGATTGTCTTCGTCGGC
>CAUZFJ010000001.1:0-21778 GCA_963579105.1 Candidatus Thalassarchaeaceae archaeon | reverse complement strand
AGGTTTTCTTGCTCTGAGTTTGTATGAACCAAAATCACGTAATATGATTCCAATAATTTCGATTTTCATACTCTGGCTTGCTACTCAAAACAACGGTGCATTAATGTCCGGCGGTAGTCAGTCGTCACTCTTTGGACTTTGGGATAATTGGCAACCTAATTATGATGCAGATAGCATTTCCGTAACAGGTATGACAATTGTAAGACCCCTACAAGATATATTTTTCTTGACAGCGCTCACTCCTGCTTTATGCCCAAAAAGCAATATTAAATCCAGTATCCCCGATTCTCCTTCAGGTGATTATGTATCTATTGGCGAAGCAACAGAAGCTGTACTTCCCGCACTCTTAGTAATTATGATGAGTGGTAGTATTGGTCTCATATTCATTTACAGTGGTGTCGAAGAATCCTTCGCGTCTCTGATGTGTGGAATAATGATTTTATGTTTTGGCATTGTAATTGCACAATTCAAATTACTTGCAGATGCAATTAATCGAGGTATTAGAACAGCCAATCAGAAACCGGATTGAACTAGAATTGTTCTCACTTCTCTAAACTAGTTCCACTAATGATGGACACGCAGGCATTACTAAACGATGGCTGAACAAGCATGTGTCCATTATTATGGTGTCGTCTACTGAGTTCTGGCTGGCCTTCATCACTCATTTTTGTCTCCCAAATCAGAATTCTTGTCCAGTTAAACGCTCATACATAGAAGAGTAAAGGGCGGCAGTCTTGTCAATTATCTCCTGGGGTAGGGCAGGAATAGGGGGCTCTTCTCTACCTTCATCACGTGCGGCGTACAATTCTTTGTGATGGCTAGAAGCGATGTAATGCTCGCGAACAAACTCCTTTGAAAGTGAGACAATCTCTCCGGATTCATAAGTTTCAGCATCCCACCATCTGTCCTCGTCGAGAGTTCCAAACGAATCAACGAGGACAGGTTTACGGCCTTTGCCAAGGGCAAATTCCTTCTTTCCATCAACATGGATGAGGCCTCTCGCTCCTGCTTCTTCCTCTATTATCGCATCAATTTTTAGAACACATTCTAGAATTGCATCAAATTCTTCTTCTGTGAGATTTGAGATTTCCAATGCTTCCTCACGGTCAAGAGTTCTATCAAACGCCTCAAACTTGGTTGAGACCTCAAGGTAAGGAGCGGGTAATTTCACACCATCTTGCAATACTGTTCCCGGTTCAAATCCAAATTCAGAAGATTCAACCTTGCCATCCGTATAACGTTTGAAGGCTGAACCGGTCAGATGATGCCTGCAAATTACTTCTAGCGGTACGAACACATTTTCCATATCACGTGGGATTGCACCAGGTTCTTTGATGACTGCAAACTTAGTACCCAAACATCGGTCAGGCGCATTCATCTCAATCATATGGGTATCACAAATGCCAGCATCTTCTACCAACTTGAACCAATGACAAGTTGTTCGATTTAGGCTCTCACCTTTGCGCGGAATAAGTGATGGAATAATTTGGTCGAACACAGAAATTTGGTCTGTATAACGAAACTCAAGCACATTTTCGTCGTCCGTTGACCACACTTGTTTGACCTTGCCGGAGTAAAGTAACTCACCCATACCCCCTCGCCCTCGCGAGCCGTCCTTGAAGGTTGGCTTACTCTCTTAGTGTGAAAAATGTAGCAAACCCATACCTTGTCTTGCAGCACTTCTAACTATAATTTTCAGGTGCCTCATAATATCTGCAACACCGCCGTCTAGTGGTTCGTCTGCCCTGACTTTGAAATGGCCAGCCCTCAATAATTTCTCAAGTAATAGCGTTTCATCATAATCTAAGATACCATGTAGCTTGCCGAACGGTCCGTTTTCAAACCGGTCATGTCCTCGAGATTTCTCAAACAATCCTTCGTCAAGTTTGTCAATTAAAATCATCACATCTTGTTCTGAATCAGGTGGGTTACCAGACCAAGTTCTCAGGTAAGAAAGCGGGTTTGCATCTCCCCAGGGGTAGCGTCCTAGCCTTTCTCGCACTTTGCTATCACCAATTGTTCTGACTCTTTCTCCTGCATCGTTTAGAGGTGTTAGTCCAACGAGTAGAAGTGACGAGTCATTTTTATCACATTGTTCTCTGCCATCATGCAGATTACAGCCCTCATCTTCTAGGACCTGAGATAAATTGCTGTCAGATTTAACCAGTTCTAACAGAGCAGAATCATCGCCGTCAGCAGCTTGTTCAAGTGCTGAAATATAAGATTCACAGATGTCCCCTCGGATGAGAGTAAAAGTGTGAAATGCGGGGGTTTCGTTGCTGTTTAGAATGATATTCACCTGACTATCTGCGCCGATCTCGGAGTTGTTTGAGTCTTAATTCAAACTCGTCTAACTCCTCCTCAGGTGCTTCGGGCTCTGCTTCCTCTATTTCAATCAGACTTTCTTGAATCTCAGATACATCTGCATCTTCTTCAGTGGAAGTTGGTGGTGTATCCTGTTCTAGTTGAATTGAACTTTCCTTTTTAGCAACTTGCGGTTTTGCTTGTGGTTTGGGTCGTGCTTGTTGCTTCACCTTCTTTCTTTCTTTTCTTTGGTCAGGTGCAAATGGTTGAAGAGATGCTGGCTTGATAATGCCAAGTAACCAAAGAACTGCAATGATTAGCAAACTGGTGCCAATTGCATAGACAGTGTTACTGCTAACAGGGATTATATTTGGCTTATTCGAGAGCAGCAACTCGTGGGTGTTGTCAGCCGGATTATCATCAATATCCCATGGTGCTTGACATGAGAAGGTTGCATTTACTGGCGTAGTTGAATCGCCAGTTGGTCTAAGGACCAACAGTTTTGGAGCAAGTGGAGCAGAAATATCTACTGTAATCTCCATTGACCAATCTGCTTGGGACATTTCAACAACGCAGAGGGGGTCAGTCATTATCTGATGGTTTTCACGGTTGAATAAGACATTGATATCACCCGATGTGGTCTCTTCAAGTTCAATGCCAACATTCCAACCCGATGACCTAACAACATAATGTTGCGAATTTGTACTCTGTAATCTTCCATCAGATGAAAACACAAGGACAGTTAATTCATGCACGCCTGTAGTTGGATTCCAGCCTGTCGCTGAGATATTGACGGTGCCCTCTTTGTTCGCCTCAATCGCACCATTTCTTGAATTAACCAATGTGCCATCTTCGGCTCGTAAAAGAATTGACCATGTAAATGGGCTACTACCATTGAAGATATTACAAGATACCAAAGGTTCGGCTGATAGGTTTGAATCAATATTGCATGTTACCTGGCGACTAGTAGTCATCTGCATATGTGCTGTGTAAAATAAACTCACATCACCTTGAGAGTTAGCGACAATCAGTGTGCCATCTCCATTCGGAGACGGCAGTATCCAACCGCTTTGGCTTTGTTCAAGGGAGGTTGCACCTTCAGTCACAGAATTGATTAAACTACCGTGGAAATTTACTAACTTATCATCACCCATAGAACCCCACATGACAGGACTTGTTGCCCAAGCCATTTCGGAGAATAGAACTTCAGCATCTAATGACACAACCTTGCCTCCTGAATCGGTAAGTTTGACTTCAATAGTAAAATTAGAATGGTCCCAACTAGCATCTGGAATGAGGTCAATTGGAACGCCTTTCATCTCACCCCAAGCAAGTGAAATGTTTGCCTCAATTGGTTCCCAACCTGCTGGTAAACCTATCAGTTCAACATGCAGTTGGTTAGCAGCATTACCAAGGTTTGCAATAGTAATTCTTGGCATCCCTCCTGAATCACTTACCTGCCAACCCTCCCAATCGTTTGGTGTGGTTGTTGCGAAATCATATGCTGGTTGAATCCTTAGTGGTAGGATAGTTTCACCGGTACCTCTGCCATCACCATTACGAGCAATGATTGTCATTTCAGCAGTAGGTCCCGATATCGCGCCTTCTGGCGGCTCAATATACACTTGAATCGTCATTGTCTCGCCAGGGTCTAGGAAGCGCATATCATCTGTTAAAGTCAGATTCCATCCGACTGCATCAATAGATGCAGATAAGTAAGCACGTGAAGGTGAGTTTCCCCTTTGGGCTAATTCTAATGTGATATTTGAGCCGCCTGGGGCAACATCTAGGTCACTACCAGTTGCACGAATAATCCAAAGTGGTTGAGAAATCACTTCAACATCAACAGTAAAAGTCTGTAGTAATAGACCATCAGATGACAACTCTAATTCTATGGATGCGATGGTACCATTCCATGCCAATTCTGGAATTGTTAGTTCCAACAGAATTGTACCACTTTGGTTGACGTCTAGAGTACCACTATCCCCATCCCCAATTAGCCAGTCAATATTGGTGTCATTACCCTGTAGTGTGAGAGTAAGGCTTGAAGAAACATCTAGAGTATCATCAAAGTTGCCAATATTTTCTACCATTAGAGAAAGATGGGTAGTGGTTCCTGGTGTTGTGAACACACTTCCCCCTGATTCAACAGTTCTGTCATTGTCTTGTAGGCTTACATTCCATCGGTGGTCTTGTCTAGCCTCAATTCCCATGATTACAGCATCAACAACTGAGTCGTCCCCCTGGGAGCGAAGTGAGAATTCCAATAACATTCCTTGGCGGGCTGGTGTGTCATGAGGTAGAGTAACCTGAATTGGTACTTGACTCAACCCGGCTGCATTGATTGAGAAGGTTGGATTTGGGATTGAGAAAATAATTCCCGGGTCATCAGTAAAGTTCTCGTTAGGAATCAATCTGCCAACCAAGTCAAAAGTGTCAGGTCCATTTCCTGGATTTTCTAATTTTAATACCACCCACGTCGGTTCTGAGACATTCATTAAGAGGGGTTGTCCCAATGGGCTAATTACTGTAATTTGAGAACGGAATACTTGCAATACCTGCAGCGAGAAATCAAGATTATAACCACTGAAATTCGACTCATTCACTGCGAATGGATGAAATTGGGGCGGTGCATCAACAGGTTGGTCTAATGTCAGTGAGCCATTGAAACTGGACCCTGCGATACCGTGGCAAGATAGCAAAGTGCCAACTAATTGGCAATCACCACCTGCTTGCCAATTCCAACCGCTAATCAGCATGCCACTAGATTGTAAATCCCAAGACACATTGTTAGCAGATTGTGGCAGAATGCCATCAATATTCCAACTAATGCCGCTTGCTGGAATACTGCGTAAATTGTCGGGGTTAACAGCAACACCGTTGGCAACAAATGTAATGTCAATTTCTCGACAGACTTCTTCAGAGCCGGTTCCAATGCAAATTGAAAGGGTCGTTGTAACACTATCTCCGAGGGTTGTTGAACTGGGTACTGGTAGTTTTGCGTGTAGTTCCAACTGTTCACCTGGTGCTAGGGTGATAAGTGGTAATGCCCCCGATTGGTCGTGCAGTGTGAGGTCCCCATCCCAAGAGGTTGGTCCCACACCCGTTCTCATCACAGTCTCCTCAGCATTCCCAAGATTCTCCACCAATAGCCATGCACTACCTAGTGAGCCAGGCAAGCCATAACCGGTTGTCTCAGCAGTACCAGCAGGTCCTCTAACAGACAGGCCACGCGTCCTATTCGCTTCTACAGGAAGAATTGAGGATACAGTGATGTTTGCGTCTTCATCTAAAGTCATAGTAATTGTCAAATGACCATTGTCTGAGCCCAGTGCTTCTGCAGGGGCTGATATTCTTACGGTTGCTGTCCATGGCTGTTCAGGCTCTATTTGAATCGAAGTAGATCCGCCGTTAGATATGTCCTGCACCGTCCAATTATTTGGTAAGGTTGAGCCATCAATTGACATGGTCCAAATCCCTGCTAGACGCCCTATAGATGAAATTGTGATGTCAATGTCCATATTTGAATCGGGGTCAACTCTAGGTGGGTCAACCGGTATACTGATTGAAAGATCATAGGGTTCTACTATCGTAAGTTCTACGGTTTGCTCATCATTATCAAACCGTGATTGACTGAGATTCCCATAAGGGTCAACAACGATTCTTGCGCTGTGCGAGCCTAGTACAGCGGTTAATTCAACAGAAAATGAGGAGAAAGTGCCACTCCCTGTTGGTGCCACAGGGTCCATTTCTGAAAGTCGGATGGATTCTACAATTACACCATCATAGTATAGAACTGCATCAACTGCTTCACCGCTTGAAATAGTACCGACATTTTCGATGTAAGCGGTGGCAGTGAATGTCTCACCGGGGTCTGGTTGGCTGGGTGTGAATTGCACCCCTCTGCCATCAATAAATGGCCTAATATCGGGCGCTTCTCGTGAAATCAGAGTATCGCCAATTATGATGTCAAGAGCGCCATCACCATCTAAATCGGCCAATGCTGGCGCTGCCCAAACTCTGTGTGGCAAGTCAAGTTCATCGGTCCAACCCGCTCCTATACCTGCCTGAGTCCCACTGTCTCCATCCCATGCCCATAATGTGCGGCCAAAACTGACGACGGTTTCTGGTGCTCCTTGACCGTCTAAGTCAAGATGGAAAGGCGGTGAGACTGCGATCTCATCGTTTGGATTACCCGAACTTCGGTCCATCAGATGTGAGAACTCTAGTGAGGGACCAAGGGCTGCTGTGACATCGTGGCACCCTGAAACACCTTTGCGGTCGGTGTCAATACGATACCATGTTACCCAACAAACTCTGTCGTCAATACCATCTCCAGTGGTGTCAAAAACATCCGGGGGGGCTTCGCCGAATCCATTTGTTGCTCTGAAAGACCATAATTCTGAGGCGTCATTGACTTCTAAGCCAATGTATTCTGCACCATCTCCTGTACCGCCTCCATCAATATCGGTAGGGATGGTAACTACCATTTCTGCTCCCGGTGTCCCATCAAGTTCAGCGACTACAGGACCAGGTAGCCTGATGTGTGGGGAATCTGTATTCCCATCAAGATTGTTAAGAGAAACACCGCCCCAATTAGGAGCGCCATTTGCACCATCAAGTCTCCAAACCCAGATATTTCCATCACTGGGATTAATTGTTGTTAGCAACACTGCTGAGTGTGTGTCATCTATCTTTACCCATGCTGGGTCAGATGGAATCTCTCCATAGTCAAGGCTGACTTGCCATATCGGACTTGGCACACCTCCGGCAATTAATGGCAATGCTAACACTACAACTTGACTGTCTGCTTCATCGACCAATGAGTAGACAGCTTCTGCATCTCCATCCATATCCAAGTCCCCAAGAAGGATTTGGGTGCCAACTTGATGATTAGCCAGAACATAAGGGGAAGGAACAGTAATGCCGAGGTCAGGGTCCGTGTATGACCACAATAATTCGGCTGAGTGACTGCCACCAGTATTCCAACCAGCCTCACCGCATTGTAAGATTGGCGACCATAATTCTGTGTTGAAAGTTCCTTGAGCATCATATGCAACAAGAATTTCAAGAGTTGAATCTCCGTTAACATCCAAAAGAACAGGCGAAGCCTTTACTGAATCTGTAACCCCAAGATCTACTTCCCAAGATTTCCTGCTAGTGTCTCCTTCAATGATACTCAAGAATGAGTGAGTAGAACCACCAGACTCTCTTTCAGAGATTAGGACAGTAAAGAGGTGGCCGCTTCCACAACGCTCGTCAGCATTACCTGTCACAACTATATTTGGACCAAAATCCCCAACAACTGTCGCTAGACCTTGTGCGCCATAACTTCCACTTGAAAAATGAGCCCAATTTACCTCAGGGTCATCGATAGTTGCTAATTCTGAAACCTCTGAGACCGGCCCAATACCAGGTCCCCCACTTACACTGTGTATCGGCGCAGTGGCATTTCTTGAGCCATACCTGCCAAGTTGAGACCATGCCTCACCTCCATCACTCCACTCGGTAGAACTTTTGCCAACGAATGGATTGGGGTTTGGCCTATCCAATTGTGGATTGTGAGTTGTTAGTGGTGCTATTTGCAGCAGCATTGAGAAGGCGATGAATAACGCTATGAAAGCAGTTTTCGTTCGCAAATTACTCGCGGCAGGTCCAATCACATACTACTTTGGCCTTTGGCCGCTACTTCAACCTTCACTCACTCCGCTGAGGGTAAAACCCGTTTGTAATAGTACGTGACCCCTACGGGGGTCACGATGAAACATGTATAGACCAAATGAAATTCACTGTAGTCTCGGCCCTAGCAGTTTCATCATTCCCAACAAAATGTGACCGTAAAATTGCGGCGGGGAGCGTGGTGAAACGGTACAATCAACGAGCGTTAGCATCGCAAGTGTTCGAAGGTGGGAAAAATCGGTTATAATCGACAGGATTGAAGGCGACGTCCTCAATCTGGACTGACGAAATTTGTTATCATTGAAGGATGGTTGAGGGCGCAAAGGATGCTTGCATCCTGTTAGCGCGATGCGGCTTTACTGCTGAGCGCAGCGAGGCAAAGTAAAATCCAATGGAATCAAATTCAAGCGAAGGATAATTGACACCAATACTGAGTCTGTAGAATCAAATCGCAAAGCGAATTCAGATAACAATTTTTGCAGTTGAAACACAACACTTTTGCAGCATAGACAACCTTGTAATCAATTCACTGAAACCGGTTTGCTGATAAAGGAAGAGTAGGTCGGCGAGCCACTGGAAACCTCTCTTCTGGAGGCGTCGCCTGTGAGGGACGGGAGGGTTGTGAACCCTTCCGTTCCAAGGCGCACCTCTTTTTGGGCGGTGAATGGAGGGAAAAAAGATGTACACACTTGAAGTCAGAGAAGATACAATCAGAATCCCCGCGGAATACATCCGCGAGGGTCAATCATTGAGTCAACACGTTGACCGTCTAGCACATCAGGCGTTCGAAGGTAGGTTTGATGATGATGACAATTTCGTAATCGTCACCTACGATCACGAGATGATTGGACGAGGTAGAATCATTCATGGAGATGGTGCAATTTACCAGAATGTACGTTTCAAAGCCGTACTTTTCCGCCTTGATAGTAACGAGGTTGTTGACGGCGCTGTATCAGAGATTCTTGAATTCGGCGCTTTCGTTCAAATTGGCCCTCTTGAAGGACTACTTCATAAATCACAAATTCTTGAAGAACCAGTACAAATCAATCAAAATGAAGGGAAAATTACCGGCAGTCGTTCAGGCTCTCAACTCTCAATTGCGGACCCTCTGCGCTCCCGTGTGGTCACACTCTCACTGAACACTCACGACCCTCGCTCATCAAAGATAGGGCTTACATGCAAGCAACCAGGCCTCGGGGCTCACGCATGGTTAGGCGATGGCGGTGAATAATTTGTCAAAGAAAGTTGAACTTGCTTGTGCTGAATGCCACCGAATCATCGAAGTTGCAACAGGAAACCTTGGATGGTGTCTAAAGTCAAACAATGATCTAATTGCTAAATCCAAGAAAGCCTTAGTTCAACTCGTATTCCTTAACAAGAATGGCTTGGATCCTTCTGCTGATGAGCATAAGGCCTTGGCTAAAGAGTTGAAAGATGACATTGAAAGGGTAAAACCAACCAACCCTGAATGCCCATTTTGTCCAGGTGCACATCTCAGTTCTGATTGGCAGGGATATGTCGTGGTGCTCGACCCAAAGCGTTCAGAAATTTCCTCAATACTAAACATTGAGAGAGCAGGAAACTACGCACTAAAGGTAAACGTGCGCTGAAGGAGTGATGATTATGGAAATAGTAGATAGGAAAGAAAACTCATTATTGAGTCGTATTGAAATCAGATTTCAGTTGCGACATGAACAATCAGCAACTCCAAGTCGGAGTAACCTGCGAAGCAAGGTTGCTTCCCTTGAACCAGGTTCATCGGCATCAAATGTTATCGTCAAAGATGTAATTACTCGATTTGGCCAACCTTTGACCACAGGACTGGCATTCATTTATGATTCACCAGAAGCGATGCAGATTGAACCTCAATACATCCTTGATAGGCACGGTGCTGCTACTGAAGAGGCGCCAGCTGAAAAAGCACCTGCGAAGGTGGCAGATGTTGCGCCACCAGCAGAAATTGAAGTTGAGGAAGATGTTTCTGGGGGTGAGGAATAATGTCAAACCGTTCAAGCCTTTACACAGTTGAAGATGGCAAACTAATTCGCAAAAATAAGTATTGCAAAAAATGTGGTCCCGGTGTGTTTCTAGCAAATCATTCTGACCGCACAACCTGCGGTCGTTGTGGCTATGATGCAGGAGAAGGTACAGTTGCTCCAGTCGCAACCGAATCTACTGAAGAAGCGCCAGCAGAACCCTCATCTGAAGAAGAGTGAAACTCAACTGTGATGGTTGAATTTCACCCACTGTTGGGAATTATTCAATACTAGCAAGCCGTCTAATTTGTGGTTGTAAAAGCACACACCCAAGTCCTTTCTTGGTCTTCGACTCACCTGTTGTTCATCCCAAGTTATGTTTTCTCGCCATGCGATTATCTCCCAACCTCTTTTTGAGAAAATAGCATCACAGAATGGTCCCCCATGAATGACATCTTCAGTATCATTTTCAGGATCCCATCTGATAATTTCACCGCTTTCAAAACCGATTAACCAACCACCATTTGCATCACTTCTTACTCGGTCAAGAATTCCCTGATGATGCAAATTGCCCTGCGCGATTATTTCACCGGTTTCCCATTCTAAGGCGACCCAACCTGAACCATGTGCCCATAACCAAATGCATTGCTTATTTTTGAAATGGGGGTGATTCGCCGTTGTGACTGCATAGATGACAGACGCATCTGGGATGTGTTCTTGGCTTAGCCATTGGATTTCTTCGATGCGCCAAATTTCTTTTGATTGCGAATCAATACAGTAGACTCCACGGTTATAATTGACAAAACAAATTCGGCTAGCATGAGATGTGATTCCCAGTGGTTCAGCATCTAAGGAATGACTCCAATCTGCGCCAGCCACAGAAACATCCTGGCCTCTTTGAACCTGCTTAAGTCGTAATTGACTCATGTCAATCCCATCAGTAAATTTTTCATCCAATGGCAGCGCTGCCATCCTAGCGAGCGACAATTCAGGCAGAACCCAGGTTCCAATCATTTTGTCATCCACAATACATGCATCCTCTATTGAGCAGGGAAAAGGCTTCACAGTCTCACTTTTTTGTTCCAGAGTATTACAATCAATTGTTGAAATTTCACCGTCTATACCGATAAGAATTAGTAAATCCTTGTATGGTAGTAATTGGCTTGGGGGAAAAGGAGTTGCTGGGTAGTTAGACATGTACTATCTCTCCAAGAAGGGCTAAGGCTTACTCACTGAGTCCGAGTAACTGTTTTGCGGCATCTAGCGCATTATCTAGTCCATCAGGGTTTGAACCTCCACCTTGGGCCAAGGTTGGCTTACCACCGCCCCCGCCTGATATGTGGGTGGAAATCGAATTAAGGATTTCAACGGCATTATGTCTTTCAGATGCCACACAAGATTCAGTGATTGCAACGAGGAGTTTACCTCCGCCTTCTCGAGTGCCAAGGATTGCGACTGTCGGATTTGATTGGTCTCGAGTTAATTCCCCAACCATTCCTAGCAGTTGGCGCATGTCTCCAGTGCCTTCCATTATCACGTAACGCACACCGTCTTTTTCGAAACTATCATCTCCGCCGCCACTAGTCCTTAGTTTGACGATTTCAGCCTCAAGATTTTCAATAGTTTTCTTTTGAGATTTCCATTCATCAAAGAAGCGTTGAACAGCCGTGGGAAGTTCATCTGCATTTACTCCGAGGACATCCGATGCTTCCGCCAAAAGTGCCTCTTGTTTGCGGGCGTATTCACGCCCAGTCTCTCCTGCCACAATTTGCAGACGCTCTACACCGTCTTGAACCGCACTACTCCTAATTATCCTGATATCGCCAATTTGGCCGACTTTGTCGTGATGCGTTCCTCCGCAAGCCTGGACATCGTGCTCACCAATTTTGATGACGCGAATTTGCTGATGTTTTGGTGGCCCACCTTGATATAACTCAAAGCCGAATTGGGAATCAGCATCTACTCTGTCTAAAACTAATTTTTCTACCGGTAAATCTTGGCTAATTATTGCGTTAGCATGGTCCTCAATTTCATCTAGTTGTGGCCGAGTAAGGCGCTGGAAATGGGTGACGTCAAGACGCGCATAGCGTTCTCCTTTGTTACTGCCTGCTTGCCAGATGTGTGGTCCTAGAATTGCTCTAGCAGATCCTCCAACAATGTGAACGGAGGTATGGTGGTCCATCAATTGTAGTCGCCTGTCAACGTTAATTTCCCCTACTACTGCTCCGTCTAGAGGCCCATCAGTAAGGTGGACTACTATTCCTTCATTGATTCGCGAGTCTAGAACTTTTACTGTCTTGCCATTAGCAAGTGTACCAGAATCTCCTAACTGCCCACCACCTTCTGGGTAGAACAGAGTTCGGTCTAGAACTATTCCATGAGTTGGAACTCCAGAAACTTCACTAGAGAGATTTAATTTATTAACATCATCTGATGTCAGTGGCTTGCAATGCAGCACTTTTGCATTAAATTCTGACTTCGTAGTATCCTGGTAATAATCTAGAGATGTTGCTGGTAAATCGATGTCAGCAGCCAACATTCCTTGTGCCTTTTTCCCACGAGCAGTTTCTTTTGTTTGCTTTGCATGGCGAGCCGCCATATCTGCTGCGAGCCCAAGCCTCACAGTTAGGTTAGGCCAACCTGCAGATTTTGCAATTTCAACAACCATGTCTGGTTGCAGCCCTCTGCTTTCTGCAAGATTGAACAAGATTTCATCGTCAATTTCCTCCGCATCTAAATTCACGTCTTTGAGTGCAGTTCGAACTGCGGCTTCACCAGCCCTCAACATCTGAACATAACGCTTCTCTTCTAATGCAAGAATTGTTAGGATTCCTTCTCTAGTCTGCGTGAATTGTCGACCAACTAGATTGACATCTAAGTGGTGCTGACCTAGATCTCTGAGTGAAATATCAATTCCTAATTGGTCACGCATTTTCAAAGCCCTTCGTGCTAACATACGGGCGAGATAGCCCGCTTTCACATTAGAAGGAACAAGGCCATCTCCAAGCATATTGCACAGTGCGTGTAGATGGTCAGGAATTGCATAGATTGCAGATAGTGGTTCAGTAATTAATTTCAACTCATTTAGACTAATATCAACTCCCCTACTGCTTAGTCTTTCTACTAATTTTTCGTAAAGAGCATTTACATCAGTGCCGACATCAATGTTGAGGATGCCTGCTAACATTGACAACTCTGACAAAAGTAGGTCAGCGTCAATGTCTTTCATCATACTAATTCTAGAATCAAATCCCGATAATTCCCTTAGCCAAGTGACAGTTTCCGGGTAAATTGCTTCATAGATTGTAGGGGTTCCTGCTGCTGCCCAACAGAATCTCTCAAGGCCATAGCCGGTGTCAATAATTTGCAAGTCCATCTCGGAGTACCGTTCTCCCTTGATTTCTAATTCGCCTTCGGGGTCTTCCTCCAAACTCATGAACACAAGAGTCGCTAGTTCTAGACCTCCTACGATTACCTCTAATGCCGGGCCAGCGTTTCCACCTCCCGACCAAGGGTTTTCTACGTATGTAATAGCGCCAGAATCGATGCCTAGTCGTTGCACAAATAATTCATCACAAAGGCGCACACACTCGTCAATCCAGTAAATCACATCACCATCTTTAGGGCGATTAAAACAGTGATGTGCCATCATTTCAAAAGTTGTCAAATGCCGGCCTGAACGGCCAACTGCTGCCACATCAGTCAAACGAATACAGGGCTGTGAAATGGTTAAGGGATTGGCAGGCGGTGGTATCACACCGCCTGTGACATCAGGTTGGAAATCAGCAATTGATGCAATTGTAAGGTGGATGTCATCTCTCCATCGAGCAATTACTGGGTAAGGCTGCACCCTTGTATGTCCTTGTTCTTCAAAAAAGGTGAGGAAAGTTTCTCTCATCTTGTTGAGCAGTGCGTTTCCTCGTTCTGGAAATCCGGAAATCAATGGCTTGCCGATGAAGGTATATTCATCTTCAGTAGTGTCGCCACAAGTCTCTCTATTTTTATCTCGAGTCCAAAACCATAAGTCCGACACACGGCACTTCTTTCTGACAAAACCCGCATCATGGAAAAAGGGGATATCAATTTCGCCAAATGCCATGTTAGCCCCTCTTATGGTGCCGCGAAAACGGGACATCTCTTGAAGTCAACTAACCGGATTGGGCGAAAAACGCTTGAACAGGGGGCTTGTGGCAGTCTCTAGATAGGGGGTTATTGCCATGGCACATGAGTGGGAACAGCACATTGAGAAGGTTGATGATGCATTGTATAGAATCAACCGCCACGGTTCAATGAGGACTGACGCAATGTTAGTCGCTGATGAAGCACATTTTGCCGCTAGTGGTGATGACCGTTCACCTGGGCAACTGGTCAATACCGCAACCCTTCCAGGTATTGTTGGTGATGCGTGGGCCATGGCAGATTGGCACTTTGGCTATGGCTTTCCAATTGGAGGAGTGGTGGCTACTGACCTGAATTGGGGTGAGCAAGGTGGGGTGATTTCGCCAGGGGGTGTAGGTTTTGACATCAATTGCGGTGTGCGACTTTGTTCAACAGATCTTGAAATTAGCCAGATACCTGACCTTGCTAGATTGGCAAAACACCTTGCGAACAGAATCCCAGCCGGCGCTTCTGGCAAAGGAGGGGTTTTGCTTGATAACCAGGAATTACAAGGTATTCTCGAAGGAGGAGCCGAAGCATCAGCGGACCTTGGTTGGGGATTGCACGAAGATTTGAGTCATATTGAATCAAATGGGATTCTTGAGGGAGATATTCACAATCTTTCTCAAAGAGCAATGAAACGTGGCTCAAAATCGCTTGGAACTTTGGGTTCTGGAAATCATTTCCTAGAGTTACAGGTTGTAGATAGGGTTGAGGACGAACAAGCCGCCAAAGCATTCGGACTTCGCCTTGGACAAATTTGTGCAATGATTCACACGGGCTCGCGGGGATTAGGTCACCAAGTTTGTAGTGAGCATGTCGCCGCTCTAGAGTCAAAATACCGCAATCAAGGTGATAATTGGTACAGTGAACATTGGGACATAAGTTTGCCAGACCGTCAACTCGCAGCAGCGCCATTTCACTCAAAGGAAGGACAGGATTACTTCTCAGCGATGCAGTCAGCAGGAAATTTTGCCTTCGCAAATCGTAGTGCCTTAACAAAAAGATTACGAGACAATCTTGCTCATCATCTCGGCAACGATGATGCAAATGTGCAGGTTGTATACGATGTATGCCATAATATTGCTAAAGTGGAAGAGCATGTGATTCACGGCTCTTCTTGTTCTTGTTGTGTGCATCGAAAAGGTGCGACACGCTCACTAGGTGGGGACCACACCGAACTCGCAACCCGATTTTCAGGGATTGGTCAGCCAGTATTGATTCCAGGTGACATGGGAACTGCTTCTTGGGTTCTAGCCGGACCAAAGTCCGGTTCAAACGATGCATTTGCATCTTCATGCCATGGGGCTGGGCGCCAACTTTCTAGAGCAGCAGCGAGGAAAAGTGTTGACAGTGAGGAATTATTAGAGTCACTGAAGGCGCAAGGAATCCATGTCCACACAAGGACTCCTAATATTTTAGCAGAAGAAGCGCCTCAAGCATACAAGAATGTAGATGATGTAATTCGATTAACTTCTCAAGCAGGCCTTGCTAGGCCGGTTGTAAGATTGCGTCCACTAGCAGTCATCAAAGGTTAAGCAAATTTGCTTAGTTTCTCACATACAATAGCCGCGTGCGGGCTGATTCGGAATAGTTGGGGCGGCACCGGATTGTACGCCATCTGCTTCTTCCAAAAATATGCGCATAAATTCAGAGAATTCTTTCTCAAGCTTCGCTTGTTTCATCTCTAATTGCTCTAATTTACGCTTTAATTCATCTCGCTGTTTAGCCAAGCTCTTCTGTGTCATGTGCATCCCTAAGGAATTTCTTCCTCGATGGCCATCCAATCGCGCAGGCATATAATGTTTGATGTTTACGATTCGCGGCCGCGCGTGTTTGTCAATAAATGCTATTTCGCGAAATCAAAAAACGTTATCGCGCGGCCAAGTTTTGTTTTTTTGTCAGTTTTTATCGGCGAGCAATTATCCCAATCCCCAAAAACCTGCAGATTTTTCATTTGCCGCGCGATTTAATTAATTTCACCAACTTCATTTTGTGAAATTTTCTGCATTAGAATTAGAATCATTCGTTGTCGTTTTTCCATTCAACTAATTGTTCAACGCTCCAACCATTCTCTCTGTAAGACAATAGTGCATCATCTGGCCAGTCAGGTAATTCTTGCTTAGCGCTTTCTAACCACTCCTCATCACTCAATCCAGGTGGTGGGGATTGTTCAGGGAGTGGGGCATCTTCAGGTACGGCAGTGGGTTGAGCAGTTACACCTTCGCTATCCTCTTTGCCGAGCATCTTCTCAGCGTATTCCTCTGCGTTTTCCCATTCTTCCTCATCTTCCCATCCGTCACGGTTGCGCATCATCATCGCTACGATGGCTATCACGACACCGGTTACAATAATTGCTAGTAAGCCTAGAATCATACCGATATTTGCGCCAGCGCCAAATATACCCCCCTCACTTTCTTTTTCCTGAACATCTATCTGAGGTTGCAGTAATGTAAGGTCTGACTCATCGCCATTCCACATGATATAGAGGTCAGGCATCCCACTATCCCACGCTTCCCAAGAGAATGCGACTACTTGCTTTTGTTGTGGACCAAGGTCGGTAATATTGTGCGCTTCATAGTATTGCAATGAACCATCATCTAATTCTTCTACCAATGTCACATTGAGACTGCCCATAGTTGAGCCATTATTCCGGATTGTTGTTTGGATGTACACATTCTTGTATAACATTGGAGTCAAATCATCGATTTCAACTTTTGAAAGTACGGGCTCAAAAACTCTGAGAATTAATTGCGGGGCCCGTGGTGAATCTGTTGTTCCTTCACCAAATAATTCGTTTCCAGCTCGGTCTGCACCGACCAACCAAACCATCAGTTGGTCGCCTTCCTGCAGTTTTATGTGAGGTGCTGGTGTCATGTCAATATTTGAAGAGTATGACCAAATATCTCCAATCACAGTATCATGGGTCAAAGACGAATTATCTAGGCTGCCAGGGAGGTTTAGCCCACCACGTCTGTACACCCAGTTAATGGTCACACCATCTTCAGACATACCGCCAGATTCTACAACATTAATTCTGACATCAACTGTGGATATACGGTCTGTTTCAATGCTTGCAAGAATTCCTGGTAGGAATTCTGCGACCGGAGGAGTGCTGTCTATCGTGAGAGAAATGTCGGTATAGGTAATTGATTCACCCTGGCCAGGAATGTTCAGTATATCCATTATGACTGGGAGGTCATTTGTTGAAGGGAATCCTACCGGGACCGAAAGGTAGGTGTTGAAGTATGATTCTGTTAAGTCAATAGTTGAATCTGAAGGGATCCCATTTGCAATCATTATCGAGAATAGTTGTAAATTCTCTGGAATTTCAACAATAGTGGCACCTGATCCTGCATAAATCACTTCACCAGTTATTGAAAATATATCGCCTTTGCCGAGGAAAAGTTTTGAATTATTCGATTCTGAAATGGGTTCAGAAAGGTCGTGTAACATGTCAATATTGACAGTCAGTTTGTTATCTAACTTCCATCTCAAATCTCCTATGTTGTTGACATTGGCAACCGTTTGAGTATCATCTATCACATGGATTCCTGGCATCATCCAGTTATCACCAAATGTTGACGGGAACTGCCAATCTACAACAAAGTCAAGAGTGACTCTGCTTGAAGTTGCATCCAATGCTTCCATCGTAACATCACCCACATTGATGAAACTACCAATCGGGGTCGATGCGGTGGATTCTCTCGGGTCAATGTGGATTTCTCCTGCTGGTGCTGAAGATTGACCTGTCATAAAGATGATAATTTCATCAATTGTATGGATGCCATTTTCATCCTCAATAACCATTGAGATTTGGTGGTTTTGGCCAACTAATAGGTAATCATTATTAGTATTCAATGTGAATGAATTCTCTAATAGAATAGTATCAGCATCAGTACCAATAACCATTGTTGCCTTGTCATTTTCTAGACCAGGCATACCGCTATTTTCAATTGGAAGCCCTGCCCAATCAGTACCTGAAATGTACAGGCTTAGCATATTATTTGCTGGAACTGAAGATAGGTCAAAACCATTGAATTGAATCTGTTGTTGATTCGTATTGCCAGGCTGGGAGATAGGTCGTGTCATGCTTTGATACTCATTCTCATCAGCAATCCCATCACCGTTGCTATCGTCACTGGTCCCCTGTCTCCAGTAGTGAAGTGTAATATTGTCTCCTAGTGCTTGATTATCACGGACGGTTAAGTGTAGAGTAAGAGAATTAAACGGCTCCCATACGTGGCCGTTTGCATCAAGAAGACCATTCGTTGTCAATACTTGGAATATCTCGCTTGTTGGATTTTCGATGTCTGTGAATATTACAATCTCGCCCATTGGGTTCGATTTATCCTCCCCACCAAAGGCACCACTTGCAGGACCCACTCGCACAATTCTAGAAGTCAGAGTAGATGTTGTTTCATTCGTCGCTAAGGTTAGGGTGAGGCTGAATGAACCATTGTCGTAACTGTTTGCAGGATATTCTGTACCAGATAAGTTGATTGCGACGGCGTATGCATTAGTAAGTGGACGCAAGTTTGTATTGTCTTGGAACCTCACTGTACCGGTGACAAAGATGTCTGAACCACCAGCTGCATAGAAGTCTTGATTCGGGTTGATAGCGATGATTCTGTCAAATTGGTCTCTGACTTCAAGTTGGTCAATTTGCAAGTCATTCTCAATTGCATTTCTTCCAGGACCTCCAGACATTGCAAAGGCGGGTGCTAATCCGTCGCCAGTAAGATTCAGGGCTCTGGACATCCAATCAATTTGGTCAACATCATCCCACAGCCAAGTGATTTCAAAGCGCCATGTTACAACCCAATCACCTCCACTCAATGTTACTGTTGAGGTTGGTAGTAGAGTAGCCATAGTGCTGCCATTGCTGACGAAATTTCCACCATTAGCAAGGTCATCAACATTCCAAGTTAGTACTTCTCCGTCTGAGGCTGTCCCAATCAACATCACTTCGCCGATTTCGGCATTGTCATCAAGGTGACGGTGTCGAGTAGTAATTTCGTAAACCTGTCCGTCAGGATACATAGTTTCAGGAACTGAGAATGGCCGATTAGTAATCATCAATTCATGGATAATTCCGCCATCTAGTCCAACAGCTCCTTCATCTGCTACATAGGCGAGGGGGATGTCAATACTTGTTGGAATACTGCCAACGAGTTGGGCGGCATGATAGTCAAACATTTGCTGACCAAGGCCGGTGACATTCTCTGTTAAACTATAACCAATTGAAATGCTCAAGATGTCAATAGATTGAGAGAGGCTGGAGGTGAAATCAATTTCCACAATTTTCCAATTTCTTCCAGTATTGGGGTCTGTGTAAGTTGGTGGTAGAGTATTGATTGCTCCAACCATTGATGTGTCAATCGGCGCAAAAGTAAGGCCTGATAGACCGCTGTTGTATGGCACTGCTTGTGTTCCTGCAACACTCATTGTGAGACTACTGGTGATTGCTGAATCAGGTAGAAAAGTAATCATCCCAGAATTTACGGTTGCACCTTCGGGGATTAGCACTTCAATTCCGCTACCATTTGAGTTAGATGTGACATCAGCACTGGTCGTGCCAGTAACTGTCTGTCCTACTGAATCAGTCTGATGGATGTAAGATTGCCACCCATAATGCCCGAAATTCGGGGCTGTGGGGAAGGTCCAATCAATTGTCCCATCATCTGTTACATCAATTTCAGGATTCAATGTTGGTTGTCCAATCGCGCCTTCAGCAATCGCACGTGATAGTACTCCTGCTGGTGCAATACTGAACTGCACACCGTAACCCGGTTCTGGGTTGGCGAATGAGACCAAGTTACTTAGACCGGAATTACCGATGATTGCTCCCTTACTATTGATGAGTTGAACAGTTACGCCGGTTCCAACCCCTGAAATATTGACATTTTTAATTGGGGCTGTTGAGGTTACAAAATCTCCTCTAATGGTTAGAGGGCTTCCGGTAGGATTTGTCCAGTTTCCATTGACAAGAATAAGTCCGGCGTCAATATCCCAGCCATTCTGAGCATCTAGTCCGGCAAAGTAACGAACAGTCCCATAATGAACATCTGATACAAGAGGTGAAATGAATGGGTCATTAGTACCCATATTCAGTTGTACCTTTGCAGTAGGGAAGATGTCTCTGTCGATTCCAGCCAGTGAAATTGGGAATGAAAGGTTATCATATCCATCCAAAGCATTTCCTGCAGAATCTGTGATCGTTCCAGTTACATAAGTTCCATTTGGTGTTAATGCAGATATATCAACAAATCCATTACCGAGTTCATCAAGAGTGATAGTTGGACTTAACCAAGTTCCAGTATTCTCAAAGAAATCAACTTCTACACCAATGTCATCAAGATACCATCCAAGGCTATTGATGATTGAGTCGCAGGCAAATGTGAATCGGAATTCGACGTGAGAGCCACTGTAATTTGATAGGTCGGCAGTAGTTGTTTCCCAAGGTACATTTCCAAGGAACTGTCTGCCATCAAAGACATCTAAGTTGGCTAATAAATGGCCTCCAAATCCGTTTTGCGAACCATCATACCACGAACTACCATTCGGCATAACGGGGTCAAAATATTGCCAAGAGCCGTTGTTTACACTGATGAATACTGCTCCTCCATCGTAATTCGCTTCTGCTCTACGCCATTGGTCGAATGTTAGACGAGCACTTGCACCCAACGGAATCATGTAACCAGGGGAAAACAAATGGGTTTGTGTGCTCGAATCATAATCGCCATCTAAATCGGTCCCAAAACCATAATTCCCACTTGACCAAGAAGTCGGTCCTGTGGTGATGCCTGTTGGCAGTTGCCCATACTCCCAAATATCACCTGAACCAATATCAACAACGTTCCATCCCCCTGGCGGCATTGTTGGCGAATCCTCGAATCCGTAACTTTCATGCAATCCGCCAGCCCCAATAATTACGTAAGCCCAATCTTCAACAGTGGTACCAATTCCATAATGGGACATTGTTCCAGAATTCGTCAGATGGTCATCAAAATAGACCGAGGAATTGTTTGAACTACCTGAGCGAACTTGTATTCGGTCAAGAGTTAGACCTTCTTGACCATCTTGAATCCCGCCATTTTGGACAGACGAGTCGGTGTCAAGGCGATAACGAAGATATACAGTTGATTGGTTGTGGAAAGCGGTGGGGATTGCCAAATCAAGATCAATCAACGCATTTGTTTCGTCCCCATAGGTGGTAGTACCAATTGTGTACCCACTACCGGGGATTGCCCCGGTTCTGCTACGGCAAGCGGTGGTCGTGATATTCGATGTGCTGGAAATATCTACCCATGTGTTATTATTCAAGGAAAGTTCAACGCAGAAATTATCCCAGCTAGACCCCTCTAAATCCCACTCTAAATGGGTTCTGAGAATTGGGTTTCCTGTTAATCCAGAGAGGTTCAATGGTTGATTGAGTTGTAAAGCACCTACTGCGTTGTTAGAGTAACCACAGGTTCCGGTTGAAACATAGCATCCATGGTGCCAGAATCCCGTGCCAGCACCGATGTTTTGAATGGTGATATTATCAATATACCATCCTGGTCTAACTGTGCTATTACTATCAGTCCAGATGCGGAAGCGGAAATCAATCTGTGTTGCGTTACTGATTCCAGTCAAGTTATCTAATTCAAATACAGAGT